>NZ_MLQM01000062.1:0-25543 GCF_001854525.1 Mycobacterium talmoniae | reverse complement strand
GCATCTGCTCGACACCGCCGATGGCACCCGGCATCGCCGCTTCCTGCCGTCGCGCTGGTGGTCGATGTCGCCGCTGGACGCGCTGGTCACCGCGGTGCTGGTGTGGTGGCATTTCGTCGGGGCCAACACCGCCGACGACGGCTACATCCTGACCATGGCCCGGGTGTCCGAGCACGCCGGCTACATGGCGAATTACTACCGCTGGTTCGGCACCCCGGAGGCGCCGTTCGGCTGGTACTACGACCTGCTGGCGCTGTGGGCACACGTCACCACCGCCAGCATCTGGATGCGGCTGCCCACCCTGCTGATGGCGCTGGCCTGTTGGTGGGTGATCAGCCGGGAAGTCATCCCGCGGCTGGGCCACGCCGTCAAGGGCAGCCGGGCCGCGGCGTGGACGGCGGCCGGCATGTTCCTGGCGTTCTGGCTGCCGCTGAACAACGGGCTGCGACCCGAGCCGATCATCGCGCTGGGCATCCTGCTGACCTGGTGCTCGGTGGAGCGGGCGGTGGCCACCAGCCGGCTGCTGCCGGTGGCGGTCGCCTGCATCATCGGGGCGCTCACCCTGTTTTCCGGGCCGACCGGGATTGCGTCCATCGGCGCGTTGATGGTGGCGGTCGGTCCGTTGCGCACCATCTTGCATCGCCGCTCCAAGCGGTTTGGCCTGCTGCCACTGGCCGCCCCGGTAGCGGCGGCGGTGACCGTCACCATCATCCTGATCTTCCGGGACCAGACCCTGGCCGGGGAGGTGCAGGCCAGCGCATTCAAGTCCACGGTGGGTCCCAGCCTGGCCTGGTTCGACGAGTACATGCGCTACGAGCGGCTGCTGATGCACACCCCCGACGGGTCGGTGGCGCGGCGCTTCGGGGTGCTGGCGCTGCTCGTGGCGTTGGCGGTGTCGGTGGCGATGACGTTGCGTAAGGGCCGGATCCCGGGGACCGCCGCCGGGCCCAGCCGCCGAATCATCGGCATCACCATCATCTCGTTCATCGCGATGATGTTCACCCCGACCAAGTGGACGCACCACTTCGGGGTGTTCGCTGGGCTGGCCGGTTCGTTGGGGGCGCTGGCCGCGGTGGCGGTGAGCGCGGCGGCGATGCGGTCCCGACGCAACCGCACCCTGTTCGCGGCGCTGGTGTTGTTCATCGTGGCGCTGTCGTTCGCCAGCGTGAACGGCTGGTGGTACGTGTCCAACTTCGGGGTGCCGTGGTCGAATGCGTTCCCCGAGTGGCGGTTCGCCTTCGCCACCATGCTGATCGCGGTGACGGTGGTGGTGCTGCTGGCCGCGGCGTGGTTCCATTTCGCCGGCGACGACGCCACCGGCCCCGCCTGGTTTTCGCGGCTCCGGTCGCGGCTGGCCCGGATTATGCAGTCGCCGTTGGCGGTCGCCGCGTGGCTGCTGATCGTCTTCGAGGTGCTGTCGCTGACCCTGGCGATGACCGACCAATACCCGGCGTGGTCCGTCGGCCGATCCAACCTGCAAGCCCTGACCGGTAAGGCATGCGGGCTGGCCACCGACGTGCTGGTCGAGCAGCACCCCAACGAGGGCATGCTGCCCCCGGTGGGTGCACCCGCTGGGCAGGCGCTGGGCGCGGTGCGCGGCGACGGCTTCACCCCCAACGGCATCCCCACCGACGTGTCCGCCGATCCGGTGATGGCGCCGCCCAGCGGCGGTTTCGACGACGACGGCGTGGTCACCAGCAGCGAAGCCGGCACCGAGGGCGGTACCACCGCGCCGGGCATCAACGGCTCGCGGGCCCGGCTGCCCTATGACCTGGACGCGGCGCGGACCCCGGTGCTGGGCAGCTGGCGTTCCGGTGTGCAGGTGCCCGCTGAACTGCGGTCGGCGTGGTATCGGCTGCCCCCCCGCGAGGAGGCCGGGCCATTGGTGGTGGTGACCGCCGCGGGCCGGTTCGACACCGGTGAGGTCACCGTGCAGTGGGCCGGCGACGACAATCAACCGGGCGGCACGGTGCAGTTCGGTGATGTCGGCGCGGCGCCGGCCTGGCGCAACCTGCGGGCACCGCTGTCGGCGATCCCGCGTGAGGCCACCCAGATCCGGCTGGTCGCCACCGACGACGACCTGGCTCCGCAGCACTGGATCGCGGTCACCCCGCCGCGGATCCCCAAGCTGCACACCCTGCAAGAAGTGGTCGGCTCCCAGGACCCGGTGTTTCTGGACTGGCTGGTCGGGTTGGCCTTCCCCTGTCAGCGCCCGTTCGGTCACCAAAACGGGGTGATCGAGGCGCCGAAGTGGCGGATCCTGCCGGACCGGTTCGGCGCCGAAGCCAACTCCCCGGTGATGGACAACGTCGGCGGGGGCCCGCTGGGCATCACCGAGCTGCTGGTCAAGGCGAGTACCGTGCCGACGTATCTCAAGGACGACTGGTTCCGGGATTGGGGGGCGTTGCAGCGGTTGACGCCCTACTACCCGGACGCGGTGCCGGCCCGGCTGGATCTGGGCTCGGCGACCCGCGGCGGGCTGTGGAGCCCGGCCCCAATGCGCAAGACGTAGCCTTTTTTGCGCGACCGTGCGTGTCCCCGGTCGACACGCCGCGTTCAAAACCGGTTCTGCGCACGTTCGTGCGAACCCTCCGAGCGCCGGGTCCCATCGCCGCGCACGCCGTCGCATAACATCGAGCCTCGTGCCCACCGATGACAACCAGCGATCCCGCTACCGGATCGCCCGGCTGATCGCCGTCGTCGCGGGCATCGCCGGTGCGCTGCTGTGCGGCGTGGTCCCGCTGCTGCCGGTCAAGCAGACCACCGCCACCATCCTGTGGCCGCAAGGCACCACCGACGGCCACGTCACCGATATCACCGCCCCGCTGGTGGCGGGCGCGCCGCAGGCCCTGGACGTGTCCATCCCCTGCTCGGCGATCGCCACCCTGCCCACCGACGGCGGCCTGGTGTTCTCCACCGTGCCGCTCGGCGGGGTGGACGCCACCAAGAGCGGGCTGTTCGTGCGGGCGAATAAGGACACCGTCGTCGTCGCGTTCCGCGACTCGGTGGCCACCGTGGCGAAGCGCGAAGCGGTGGCGGCCAGCGCCTGCAGCGTGCTGCACATCTGGGCCAACGTCGGCGGGGTGGGCGCGGACTTCGTCGGCATCCCCGGTGCCACCGGAACCCTGCCGGTGGAGAAGAAACCCCAGGTCGGCGGCGTGTTCACCGAGATGAAGGTGGGCGCCCAGCCCGGCCTGAGCGCCCGCATCGACATCGACACCCGGTTCATCACCGCACCCACCACGCTCAAGCGGGCCGCGATGGCCCTCGGGGTGCTGTGCGTGCTGGCCGCGATCGGCGCGCTGGCGGTGCTGGACCGCCGGTCGGGACGACGGGTGCCGCGCAACTGGAGTCGGCTCTGGACGGTCGGGGCCGCGACCTGGCTGGCCGACCTCGGTGTCATCGGGACCCTGCTGCTCTGGCACATCATCGGCGCCACCTCCTCGGACGACGGCTACAACCTGACCATCGCCCGGGTGGCCGGCAAGGCCGGCTACGTGGCCAACTACTACCGGTTCTTCGGCACCACCGAGGCGCCGTTCGACTGGTATCCGGCCGTGTTGGCGCAGCTGGCCTCGGTCAGCACCGCCGGGGTGTGGATGCGGCTGCCGGCCACCGCGGCCGGGATCGTGTGCTGGCTGGTGATCAGCCGCTACGTGCTGCGCCGGCTCGGTCCCGCGAAAGGCGGCCTGGCGGGCAACCGGGTCGCGGTGTGGACCGCGGCGGCGGTGTTCGTGGCGGCCTGGTTGCCGTTCAACAACGGCCTGCGCCCCGAACCGCTGATCGCGCTGGGCGCCCTGCTGACCTGGCTGCTGGTGGAAAACGCGATCGCCACCCGGCGGCTGACCCCGGCCGCGGCCGCGATCGTGGTCGCGGGGTTGAGCGCGACGTTGGCCCCGCAGGGACTGATCGCCATCGCCGCGCTGCTGGCCGGGGCGCGGGCGATCGCGGCGATCATCGCGCGCCGCCGCGGCGTCGACGGCACCCTGGCCCTGCTCGCCCCCCTGGCATCGGCGGCGACGCTGATCCTGGTGGTGGTGTTTCGGTCCCAGACGTTGGCCACGGTGGCCGAGTCGGCGCGCATCAAATACGTGGTGGGGCCGACGATCGCCTGGTATCAGGACTTCCTGCGCTACTACTTCCTGACCCTGGAGACCGTCGACGGGTCGATGTCGCGGCGCTTCGCGGTGCTGGTGCTGCTGCTGTCGGTGTTCGGGGTGTTGGTGGTGCTGCTGCGCCGCGGCAAGGTGGCCGGCCTGGCCAGCGGACCGGCGTGGCGGCTGATCGGCACCGCGGCCATCGGGCTGTTCCTGCTGTGGTTCACCCCGACCAAATGGGTGGTGCAGTTCGGCGCGTTCGCCGGGCTGGCCGGCGCGCTGGGCGCGGTGACCGCGTTCGCGTTCGCCCGCATCGGTCTGCATAGCCGCCGCAACCTGTCGCTGTACGTCACCGCCCTGCTGTTCCTGCTGGCCTGGGCCACCTCCGGCTACAACAGCTGGTTCTACGTCGGTGCCTACGGGGTGCCGTGGTTCGACATCCAGCCCGTCATCGCCAGCCACCCGGTCACGACGATGTTCTTGGCGCTGTCGATCGCCAGCGGGCTGCTGGCCGCCTGGCAGCACTTCCGGTTGGACTACGCCGGGCACACCGAGGTGGCCAACACCCGGCGCAACCGGGTGCTGGCGTCGACGCCGCTGCTGGTGGTGGCCACCATCATGGTGGTGCTTGAGGTTGGCTCGATGGCCAAGGGTTTCGTGGGGCGCTACCCGACGTACACCACCGCCGGCGCCAACCTGGCCGCGCTGAAATCCGGCTTGTCGACCACCAGCTGCGCGATGGCCGACGATGTGCTGGCCGAACCGGATACCACCGCCGGCCTGCTGGCGCCGCTGCCGAACCAAGAGTCCGGGCCGGAGGGCCCGCTCGGTGGGCTGAACCCGGTCGGCTTCACCCCCAACGGTGTGGCCGACGACCTGAAGTCGGACCCGCTGAGCGTCAAACCCGGGTTGGTCAACTCCGACGCCTCCCCCGACAAACCCAACGCCGCCATCACCGACGCCGCCGGCACCGCCGGCGGCCGGATCCCGCCGGACGCGCCGGCCGGGATCAACGGATCGCGGGTGGTGCTGCCGTTCGGGCTGGACCCGGCGAAAACCCCGGTGCTGGGCAGCTACAAACAAGATCAGGCCGCCGCGCACGCCACCTCGGTGTGGTATCAGCTGGGCCCGCGCACCCCGGACCGGCCGCTGGTGGTCGTCGCCGCCGCCGGTGCCATCTGGTCGCATGAAGAGGACGGGACGCTGAGCTACGGGCAGCCGCTGAAACTGGAGTGGGGTGCCGCCCGGCCGGACGGCAGTGTCCAGGGGCTGGGGCTGGTCGAGCCGATCGACCTGGGGCCGCAGCGGTCCTGGCGTAACCTGCGATTCCCGCTGTCCTGGGCGCCGCCGCAGGCCGACGTCGTCCGGATCGTGGCCGACGACCCCAACCTGTCCACCGATCAGTGGTTCGCCTTCACCCCGCCGCGGGTTCCGGTGACCCAGACGCTGCAGCAGCTGATCGGGTCGCAGACCCCGGTGCTGCTGGACATCGCGACCGCCGCGAACTTCCCCTGCCAGCGCCCGTTCACCGAACACCTTGGCGTGGCGGAACTTCCGGCCTACCGCATCCTGGCGGACCGCAAACAGACCGCGGGTTCGTCGAACAACTGGCAGTCCGCCGAGGACGGCGGGCCGTTCCTGTTCACCGTCGAGTTGCTCTACACCAGCACCATCCCCACCTACCTGCGCGACGACTGGTACCGGGACTGGGGATCGGTCGAGCAGTACCACCGGCTGGTCCCCGCCGAGCAGTCGCCCGACGCGGTGATCGAGCAGGGCGTGATCACGGTGCCGGGCTGGACCCGACACGGACCGATTCGAGCCCTGCCATGAGCCGCATCGAGGAGTGGCGCCCATGAGCGTTGTGATGAACCGTGAGGTGGCCCGCGACGCCGGCCGCGACGTGCGGATCGCGCGGTGGGTGGCCATCATCGCCGGGCTGATCGGGTTCGTGCTCTCGGTGGCCACCCCGCTGTTGCCGGTGGTGCAAACCACCGCGACGCTGACCTGGCCGCAGCACGGCCAGGTCAACAACGTGACCGCGCCGCTGATCGCGCTGACCCCGATCGAGATGACCGCCAAGGTGCCGTGTTCGGCGGTGCGGTCGATGCCGGCGGCCGGCGGGTTGCTGCTGGGCACCGCGCCGGCCAAGGGCAAGGAGGCCGCGCTCCAGGGCTTGTTCGTCACCGTCACCAAGGACCGGGTCGACATCACCGACCGCAACGTGGTGGTGGCCAGCGTGCCGCGGGCGGCGGTGGAATCCCGCGACTGTCAGCGCATCGAGATCGGCTCCTCACACGCCGGCACCTTCGCCCGGTTCGTCGGACTCAAGGGCCGCGACGGCGGCTGGAACGACGCGAACCTGCGCCCCCAGATCGTCGGGGTGTTCACCGACCTGACCGGGCCGGCGCCGGAGGGGCTGGAGTTCTCGGCCACCATCGACACCCGATTCTCCTCCAAGCCAACGACGTTGAAGCTCGCCGCGATCATCGCGGCGATCGCCGCGACCGTCATCGCGCTGGTGGCGTTGTGGCGGCTGGACCGGATGGACGGCCGCCGCATGCAGCGGATCATCCCGGCCCGCTGGCGATTCTTCACCCTCGCCGATGCCGCGGTGATCTTCGGCTTCCTGCTGTGGTACGTGATCGGCGCCAACTCCTCCGACGACGGCTACATCCTGGGCATGGCCCGGGTGGCCGGGCACGCCGGCTACATGTCGAACTACTTCCGCTGGTTTGGCAGCCCGGAGGATCCGTTCGGCTGGTACTACAACCTGCTGGCGCTGATGACCCATGTCAGCGACCAGAGCATCTGGATCCGGTTGCCCGACTTGGTCGCTGGGCTGGTGTGTTGGCTGCTGCTGTCCCGGGAGGTGCTGCCCCGGCTGGGTCCGGCGGTGACCGGGAGCAAACCCGCGGTGTGGGCGGCCGGGACGGTGCTGCTGGCGGCGTGGATGCCGTTCAACAACGGGCTGCGGCCGGAGCCGATCATCGCGGTGGGCTCGCTGATCACCTACGTGCTGATCGAGCGGGCGATGAACACCGGCCGGCTGATCCCGGCCGCGTTGGCGATCATCACCGCCGCCTTCACCCTGGGGATCCAGCCCACCGGGCTGATCGCGGTGGCGGCGTTGGTGGCCGGTGGCCGGCCGATCCTGCGGATTCTGGTGCGCCGCCGTCACCAGGTCGGCATCTGGCCGCTGGTGGCGCCGATGCTGGCGGCCGGATTCGTCGTGCTGACCGTGGTGTTCGCCGACCAGACGCTGCGCGGGGTGTTGGAGGCCACCCGGGTGCGCAGCGCGATCGGCCCCAGCCAGGCCTGGTACACCGAGAACCTGCGCTACTACTACCTGATCCTGCCCACCGTCGACGGGTCGCTGTCGCGCCGGTTCGGGTTCCTGATCGCGGCGCTGTGCCTGTTCACCGCGGTGTTCATCATGTTGCGGCGCAAGCGGGTTCCCGGGGTGGCCCGCGGCCCGGCGTGGCGGCTGATGGGCGTCATCTTCGCCACCATGTTCTTCTTGATGTTCACCCCCACCAAGTGGGTGCACCACTTCGGACTGTTCGCCGCGGTGGCCGCGGCGATGGCCGCGCTGACCACCGTGCTGGTGTCGCCGGCGGTGCTGCGCTGGTCGCGCAACCGGATGGCGTTTGTGGCCGCGGTGTTGTTCCTGCTGGCGTTGTGTTTCGCCACCACCAACGGCTGGTGGTACGTGTCCAGCTACGGGGTGCCGTTCAATTCCTCGATGCCGCGCCTGGGTGGAATCACGGTCAGCACCGTGTTTTTCGCGTTGTTCGCGGCCGCCGCGGTGTACGCGATCTGGTTGCACTTCGCGCCGCGCGATCGCGGCGAAGGACGGGTGGCGCGGGCGTTGACCGCGGCCCCGGTGCCGGTGGCGGCCGGTTTCATGGTGTGCGTGTTCGTCGCGTCGATGGTGGCCGGGATCGTGCGCCAATACCCGACCTACTCCAACGGTTGGGCCAACGTGCGTGCCTTCGCCGGCGGCTGTGGGCTGGCCGACGACGTGCTGGTCGAACCGGACGCCAACGACGGCTTCATGCCCCCGCTGCCCGGGGAATACGGGGCGCTCGGGCCGTTGGGCGGCACCGGCGCGGTGGGATTCAGCCCCGACGGGGTGCCCGAACACACCGTCGCCGAGGCGATTCGGATGACCATGACCAAGCCGGGCACCGACTACGACTGGGATGCGCCGACCACCCTGAAGACCCCGGGTATCAACGGGTCCACCGTGCCGCTGCCGTACGGCCTGGACCCGAAACGGGTTCCGTTGGCCGGCACCTACGCCACCGGCCCGCAGCAGGTCAGCAAGCTGGCGTCGGCCTGGTATCGGCTGCCGGGGCAGGATGACGCGCATCCGCTGGTGGTGGTGACCGCCGCGGGTGTCATCGCCGGCAACAGTGTGCTGCACGGGCACACCGGGGGCCAGACCGTGGTGCTGGAGTACGGCACACCCGGTCCCGACGGCGCGGTGGTGCCCGGCGGCCGGCTGGTGCCGTTCGATCTGTACGGCGAGCAGCCCGACGCCTGGCGCAACCTGCGTTTCGACCGGTCGCTGATCCCCGGCGACGCGACCGTGGTGCGGGTGATCGCGGAGGATGTGTCACTGACCCCGCGCGACTGGATCGCGGTGACGCCGCCGCGGGTCCCCGAGCTCCGGTCGCTGCAGGAGTACATCGGCTCGTCGCAGCCGGTGCTGATGGACTGGGCGGTCGGGCTGGCGTTCCCGTGCCAGCAGCCGATGCTGCACACGAACGGGGTCACCGACATCCCGAAGTTCCGGATCACCCCGGATTACACCGCCAAGAAGCAGGACACCGACACCTGGGAGGACGGCGTCAACGGCGGGCTGCTGGGCATCACCGATCTGCTGATGCGCGCGCACGTGATGGCGACCTATCTGTCGCGCGACTGGGGCCGCGACTGGGGGTCGCTGCGCAAGTTCGACACGATCGTGGATGCGGTGCCGGCCGATATCGAGTTGGGCAGCGCCACCCGCAGCGGTTGGTGGTCCCCCGGCGAAATCCGCATCAAGGCCTGAGGCCGCTTCCGCCGACGCTGCCGCCGCGCCGAGCGTGCGGTTTTATACGCGAAAAGCCGGGATTGGCGTATGAATCGGCACGGTCGCGGGCGCGATGCGGGCCAGCTCGCGCTCAAGCTCGGGTTCGACACCGGGGATGTCGGTGCCACGAATGGAGCAGCCGGCCGTTTCGCGCATATACGGCAGGGCCGCCAAGCCGATCGCGCACGCCAGCATCAGGTAGACGGCGGGAAACAGCCGCCACCCGGTGCTGTCGATGACGGTGTCGGCGACCAGCGGCGCGGTACCGCCGAACAGCGTGGTCGCCACGTTGTAGGAGATCGCGAAGCCGGCGTAGCGCACCTGGGTGGGGAACATGGCCGGGAAGGTTGCCGACACGGTGGCCAACTGCGGAATGAACAGCAACCCCAGCACCGCGAATCCGATGATCGCCCAACCGAAACCCTGCCCCATCAGCCAATACATCGGCAGCGCCAGCACACACAGCCCGAGCATCGAACGCCGCCACATGGGTTTGCGGCCGATCCGGTCCGACAGGGCGCCGGCGAACGGGATGCAGGCCATCATCACCAGCTCGCCCACCAAGATCACCGTGGTCCGGCTGCGTTCCCCCAGCCCGATCGTGGCGTGCAGATAGGTCGGCTGATAGGTCAACAGGGTGTAGCTGGTGACGTTGAGCGCAACGACCATCGCGAACATCACCATGACCGGCCGCGCGTAGGTCGACACCAAGTCCACGAAGCCCGTCGTGGCGCGTCCGTTGACTGCCTTCCGCGCCGAAAACTCTTTGAACACCGGAGTGTCGTCGATCCTGGAGCGCAGCACCAGGCCGATCAGGCCCAACGGCAGCGCAACAAAGAATGGGACGCGCCAGCCCCACCCCACCATCTGCTCGTGGCTGAGCATTGCCTCCAGGCTCAACACGACCGCGTTACCGAAGACGAAACCACCCAGGGTGCCGAACTCCAGGAAACACCCGTACCGCCCGCGCTTGGTGTCGGGCGCGTATTCGGCGATGAACGTGGCCGCTCCGCCGTATTCGCCGCCGGCGGAAAAACCTTGTACCACTCGAAGAATGATCAGAAACAACGGCGCCCACGCACCGGCCGTCGCATAGGTGGGCAGGACACCCATCAGCGTGGTGGCGCTGGCAATGAGCAGGATGGTGGTGACTAGCACCGACTTTCGGCCGATGCGGTCCCCGATCGCACCCCAGACCATGCCGCCGAGCGGTCGCAGGACGAACGACACCGCGAAACCGAGCATGGTGCCGATGCTGCCCAACGGCTCCGGAAAGAACGCCTCGGTGAGATAGGTTGCGACGGCCGCATAGACCCCGTAGTCGTACCACTCGGCGGCATTGCCCATCGCGGACGCGGCAATCGCCCTGCGGATCAGCCGATTTCCGTTATCCGGCTGCGGATCGGGCAGGCGCGACGGCGGCGCCTGCGGCAGGAGCAGGCTCATCGGGCCTCGGCATGATGACGCACTACAACCCCTCGTGGTGCCGCCGGCGCCTCAGCAGGCGATCGGGCCAGGAATTGTGATCAGCCCCTGACCAATTCGAGACTCGGTGGCTGGTGTTACACGAAATCGCCTGAGGGACACGATAACGCTTCTGATACAGATGTTACGCGAGTGATCAAAGCGTTATGCAACACTTACGCACCCGAGACCTCGGTCTCGAATCGCCGGACCGCGAGCGTGCACAAATGCGCGGTCCCGGGCCGGAAAACGCGTACATTTGCGCACCCTCGCGGGGCGCAGAGGATAAGCCCTAGATCGGGGTCAGACCGTGCTTACGCTGCACCCGGCCGTATTTCTGCTTGTCCCGCAACAGCCGCAGCGATTTGCGCAGCAGCAACCGGGTTTCGTGCGGCTGGATGACGCCGTCGATGTAGCCGCGTTCGGCCGCGGTCCACGGGATCGCCATGTTCTCGTTGTAGCCCGCGATGAACTGCCGCTTGACTTCTTGCGCCTCGGGCGCGCTTGGGTCGGGGAAACGCTTCATCAGCAACTGCGCCGCGCCGTCGGCGCCGATCACCGCGATCCGCGCGGTCGGCCAGGCGAAGTTGAGATCGGCGGCGAGCTGTTTGCAGCCCATCACCGCGTACCCGCCGCCGTAGGCCTTGCGGATGATGATGGTCACCTTCGGGACGTCGGCCTCCACTAGGGCGTTGAAGAACCGGCCGCCGCGTTTGATGATGCCGTTCTTCTCCTCCGCGACCCCGGGCATGGCGCCGGGGGTGTCGACGACGAACACCAGCGGCAGGTTGTAGGAGTCGCAGAACCGGATGAAGCCGGCCGCCTTGTCCGAGGCCTCGGTATCGACCGCACCGGACATGTGCATCGGCTGGTTGGCGATCACCCCGACCGGCCGGCCGTCGACCCGGGCGAATGCGGTGATCATCGCCAGGCCACGCTGCGCGGCGACGTCGAAGATATCGCCGTCGTCGAAAATCCGCAGCAGGATCTCGTGCATGTCGTAGGCGGTGTTGTCGGCGTCCGGCACGATCGAGTCCAGCTCCAGATCGTGCGGGGTGATCTCCGGCTCCAGCCCGGGGTTGATGATCGGCGGGTCGTCAAACGTGTTGGCGGGCAAGAAGGAGAGGTAGTCGCGGACGTACTGGAACGCCGCGGCCTCATCTTCGACGACCTGGTGGATGTTGCCGTAGCGCGCCTGGTTGTCCGCACCGCCGAGCTCGTCGAGGCTGACGTCCTCGCCGGTGACGTCCTTGATCACGTCGGGGCCGGTGATGAACATGTAGCCCTGGTCGCGCACCGCCACCACCAGGTCGGTCTGGATCGGTGAGTACACCGCTCCCCCAGCGCATTTGCCCAGGATGATGGAGATCTCCGGGACCAGGCCGCGCAGCATTTCGTGGCGGCGGGCCAGCTCGGCGTACCAGGCCAGCGACGTCACCGCGTCCTGGATACGGGCGCCGGCGGAGTCGTTGATGCCGACGATCGGGCAGCCGACCATCGCGCACCACTCCATCAGCTTGGCCACCTTGCGGCCAAACATCTCCCCCACCGAGCCCTGAAACACGGTCTGGTCGTGGGAGAACACCGCCACCGGGCGGCCGTTGATCAGCCCGTGCCCGGTCACCACCCCGTCGCCGTAGAGCGCGTTCGGGTCACCCGGCGTCTTGCACAGGGCACCGATCTCCAGGAAGGTGCCCGGGTCCAGCAACGCGTGGATCCGGGCGCGGGCGCTGGGAATCCCCTTCTTCGCCCGCTTGGCGACGGCCTTCTCACCGCCAGGCTCCTTGGCGAGCTCCAGTTTCTCGCGCAGGTCGGTCAGCAGTTCGGCGGTGGTCTTGGTGGTCACTTGCCCTCGCTTTCGGCTTGGATGCGGGTGATCGCCTGGCTCATGTGCGCCCCGATCTTGGCGACGATCGGCTCGTCGATCACCTGTATGTGTTCACCGCCGACCGGCACCACCTCCAGGTCGGCCACGTACTCGCCCCAGCCGCCGTCGGGCTTGCGGGTGGCGTACGCGGGCTCGAACACGATGGCGTCATCGTGGTAGCGGTCGGCCATATACAGCGTCACGGGGCCGTCGTAGGGCTGGTATTCGGCGGTGTCCAGCGCCCGGTTGTCCAGGTACGACGTGCGCTGGTGCTCGATGATCCCGCCCGGGATCTGGACACCGCTTTGCGCGACGACGTCCAGGACGAACTTGACTTGGCCCTCGTCGTCGAGCTTTTCCAGCTCCTCGTACGGGATCTCCGGGACCTCGACGTTGAAGGTGCGCTCGGCGAACCGGGCGTAGCGGTCCCAGCGGGCGCGCATCCCCGCCTTGCTCTGGTCGATCGGCTCGCCGGGCATCACCGCGTCGATCAGCCCGACGTAGCGGACATCGGCGCCGGCCCGCTTGAGCCCGATCGCGCACGCGTAGGCCAGCGCGCCGCCCAGCGACCAGCCGGCCAGCATGAACGGACCGGAGTGCAGCTCCAGCAGTTTGGGCACGTACTCGGCCGCGCGCTCCTCGATGGAGCCCTCCACCCGCTCGATGCCGTACACCGGGGTGTCCGCGGGCAGCCGCTTCATCAGCGGTTCGTAGACCACCGTCGACCCGCCCGCCGGGTGGAACACGAACAGCGGGAGCCCGCTGGAGCCTTCCTGGGGCGCTCGTAGAGTGCGGACGAAACCGTCCACCACCCCTTCCTCGAGCTGTTCGCGCACGATGGACGCCAGGCCCTCGATGGTGGTGGCCGACTTCACGTCGTCGACGGTGATGGTGCCCTCGGCCCGTTCGGACAGCCGCGCCGCCATCTTCTCGGCCGCTGCCTCGTCCAGCGCGGGCAGTTCGTTGAAGATGCCGCCCGGCGATTTGCCGGTGACGATCGCCCACGTCGCGAACGTGACCCGTTCGGCGGCGTCGCGTGGCGGCACGTCGGCACCCAGCGCCTCGGTCACCGCCTCCTGGGTGAGCACCTTGGCGGCGGCCGCGGCCGCCGTCGCCTTGCTCACGCCGGTCTGGGTGGCCGCCGGTCCCGCCGGGTTGGTGGGCGGCGCCGGGACACCCGGGCCCGACGGATCCGTCGGCGGCGCAGGCACCTCCGGCGCCGAGGACTGCGGCTCGGCCTGCGGGTCCGGCGCCGGCGCGGTCAGCACCGTGTTCGGCGTGGCCCCCGAGAGCATCGCCGCCTGCTCGGCCGCGATCTCCTCCGCGGTCTGCGTCTTTTGGTGCTCGTGCATCGCCTCGACCTCGTCGCGGTGCTCGACCGCGTACTTGATCAGCTCCTCCACGTTGTACAGGTTCGCGTCGCGCACCGCGGTCAGCTGGATCGGCGGCAGGTCGAAGTCATACTCGACGCGGTTTTTGATGCGCACCGCCATCAGCGAGTCCAGGCCGAGCTCGATCAGCGGGACCTCCCACGGCAGGTCCTCGGGCTCGTACCCCATCGCCGCGCCGACGATGGTGCCCAGCCGCTGCGCGACGGTCTCCCCGGAGTCCGGCGACCACTTGGCGAAGCTGGCCCCCATCGCCACACCCTGAGTCAGGTTGTCGTGCAGGATCTCCGCGTCCGGTGCGTCCTCCACGGGTGTCGGCGCGGCGGCGGCCTGCACCGGCGCCGCAACGGCGGTCCCGGCGCCGACCGCGGCGGGCAGCACCGCCGCGGCCCCGCCCCGGCTCACCAGCGCGTCGTAGACCAGGGTGAACGACTCGTCGATGCGGGCGTGCACCTGCACCGCCGCACCGCCGGGGTGCCGGGTCAGTGTGGTCACCAGCCGGGCACCTTCGCCGGGCACCGCCCGCTGCTCGGACGCCGTCAGCGTGGCATCCGGAAGCACCTGGGCGGCCGCGGCTTTCACCAACGCGGCCAGGTCGGTGTCGCCGCGCGGCGCGAACTCCCAGACGTGCCGGCCGTCGGGCAGCGCCACATGCGAGCCCGGGAGCACGCCCGACGCGTCGCCGGTGAACCGCGCGTCCAGCCAATGCTCTTTGCGCTTGAACCGGGTCGGCGGGATGTCCGCGTAATCCGACGGCCCCTGCGCCCGGCTGAACAGGGTCCGGATGTCCAGGTCGTGGCCGTGCACGAACAGCTGGGCCATCGCCGTGATCATCGAGTCGACTTCGTCTTGTTTACGGGCCAGCGTCGCGATGAGCTGCGCGTCGTGCAGCCCGGCGGCCGCGGTGGTCAGCCCGACCTGCATGAGGGCCACCGGGTTGGGCGCCAACTCCAAAAACGTGGTGTGCCCGTTGTCGACGGCGTTGCGCACGCCGTGGGTGAAGTAGACCGAGTGCCGCAGCCCCTTCTTCCAGTAGTCGACGTCGTGGATCGGCTCACCGCCCGGGCGGATGTAGCTGCCCTCGTGCACGGTGGAGAAGTAGCCGCAGTTCAGCGGCATCGGGTGGATGCCCTGCAGGTCGGCGGTGAACTCGCCGAGCAGCGGGTCCATCTGCGCGGTGTGGCTGGCGCCCTTGGTCTGGAACTTGCGGGCGAACCGGCCCTCGGCCTCAGCGCGGGCGATGATCGCGTCGACCTGCTCGGGCGGCCCGCCGATCACGGTCTGGTTCGGCGCGGCGTAGACGCAGACCTCCAGGTCGGGGAAGTCGGCGAAGACGGTCTTGATCTCGTCGGCGGAGTACTCCACCAGCGCCATCAGCCGGATGTACTCGCCGAACAGCATCGCCTCGCCCTCGCCCATCAGCCGGGCGCGCGGGACGATGATCCGCACGGTGTCGCGCAGCGACAGCCCGCCGGCGAAGTAGGCGGCACCCGGCTCACCCAGCGACTGGCCGATCACCGCGGCCGGCTTGGCGCCGTGCGCTTTGAGCAGCTCGCCGAGCGCGATCTGGACGGCGAAGATCACCAATTGGACGGCTTCGATGGGGTATTCGACGGTGTCGGCGGTGTAGTCCACCGCGTCGTCCAGGATCATCTCCAGGATCGAGATCCCGCGCTCGTCTTGGATCAGCGCGTCGATCTTGTCGATCCACTCGGCGAAGATCGGGTCGCGCAGGTAGAGGCTCTTGCCCATCTTGCGGTGCTGGGCACCGAAGCCGGCCAGCACCCACACCGGACCGTTGGTGACCGGGCCGTCGGCGGCGAACACGTTGGGCCGCTGCTTGCCCTCGGCGATCGCGCGCAGCCCCTTGATGGCTTCGTCGTGGTCGCGGGCCAGCACCACCGCGCGGGAGCGGCCGTGGTTGCGCCTAGACAGCGCCCGCCCGATCGACTCCAGCGACGACGCGCGGCCCTCGGGGCTGTCGATCCAGTCGGCCAGCTCGGCGGCAGCGGCCTTCTTGCGGGAGGTCAAAAACGCCGAGACCGCCAGCGGGATCAACGGAACCGGCGCCTCGGCGGCCTCCAGTTCGGCCTGCGCAGCTTCTTTGAGCCGCAGCGCCTCCTCGGTCAGGCCGGGAAGTTCGTACTCCTCTTCAGTCGCCGCAGGCACGGCATCCTCGGCGTCGATGAACTCGCCGTACTCGTCGAACCGCACCCCGCCCACGAGTTCGGCCGGGGCGGCCTCGGTGGCGGGCTTCTCCGCAACGGGTGCCGGCTCGGGTTCCTTCTCGATCACGTCGCGGGGCAAGACCTCCCGCAGCACCAGGTGCGCGTTGGCGCCGCCGAAACCGAACCCGGACACCCCGGCGATCGCGTACCCGCTGTAGCGCGGCCAGTCGGTGACGGTGTCGGCCACCTTCAGGTGCTGGCCCTCGAAGTCGATGTACGGGTTGGGGCCGGCGTAGTTGATCGACGGCGGGATCTTGTTGTGCTGCAACGCCAGCACGATCTTGGCCAGGCTGGCCGCGCCGGCCGCCGACTCCAGGTGCCCGACATTGGATTTCACCGCGCCCAGCAGCGCCGGCTTGTCGGCGGGCCGACCCCGGCCAACCACCTTGCCCAGCCCCTCGGCCTCGATCGGGTCACCCAGGATGGTGCCGGTGCCGTGCGCCTCGATGTAGTCCACGGTGCGCGGGTCGATCCCGGCGTTCTTGTAGGCCTTGCGCAGTACGTCGGCCTGCGCGTCGGGGTTGGGGGCCAACAGCCCGTTGGAGCGGCCGTCGTGGTTGACCGCGCTGCCGGCGATCACGGCCAGGATTTGGTCGCCGTCGCGGCGGGCGTCGTCGACCCGTTTGAGCACCAGCATGCCGCCGCCCTCGGAGCGGGCGTAGCCGTCGGCGTCGGAGGAGAAGGATTTGATCCGGCCGTCGGCGGCCAGCACGCCGCCGACCTCGTCGAAGCCGACCGTCACCAGCGGGGTGGTCAGGGCGTTGACCCCGCCGGCCAGCACCACATCGGCCTCGCCGTTGCGCAGCGCCTGCACCCCCTGGTGCACGGCCACCATCGAACTCGAACAGGCGGTGTCGACCGCGACCGAGGGGCCATGGAAGTCGTAGAAGTACGACACCCGGTTGGCCACAATCGAACTCGCATTGCCGGTGATCGCGTACGGGTGCGTGACGCTCGGGTCCGACATCGCCAGGAACTGGTAGTCGGCAAGGGAGGTGCCGATGTAGACGCCGACCGATTCGCCGCGCAGGCTCGACGCCGGGATGCGGGCGTGCTCGAGCGCCTCCCAGGTCAGCTCGAGGGCCATCCGCTGCTGCGGGTCGATATTGTCGGCCTCCATCTTCGACAGCGCGAAGAACTCGGAGTCAAAGCCCTTGATGTCGGACAGGTAGCCGCCGCGGGTGCGGGCCTTGCCGACCCGCTCGGCGATCCGCGGGTCGTCGAGGAACTCCGACCAGCGGCCCTCCGGCGGGTCGGTGATGCCGTCGCGGCCCTCCAGCAGCGCCTGCCAGGTCTGCTCGGGGGTGTTCATGTCGCCGGGGAACCGGGTGGCCAGCCCCACCACCGCGATGTCGGCGACGTCGCGCTCCCGCGACCAGTCTTCGTCGTCGGCGTCCTCGGCCAGCACCGGTTCACCCTCGACGATCACCGTCGCCAGCGCCTCGATGGTCGGATGCTGGAACGCCACCGTCGCCGACAGGGTCACCCCGGTGAGGTCCTCGATGTCGGACGCCATCGCCACCGCGTCGCGCGACGACAGGCCCAGCTCCACCATCGGCGCGGTTTCGTTGATGGAGTCCGGCGACTGCCCGGTGGCGTTGGCCACCCAGTTGCGCAGCCAGGCCCGCATCTCGGCGACCGTCATGTCGGTACGGGCGCGCTGCGACTCGCTGCTAGCTGCCGAATCCGGTTGCGTGTCAGTCATGGAGAGCCTCCCGGCTGCGTTTTGATCTATTCCGCCTGGTCGGGGAAGGCGTTCGGGGCGGCGGTGCCGCCGCGCAGGCTGCCGTCGATGTAGGCGGTGCGGCAGGCGCGACGCCCGATCTTGCCGCTGGAGGTCCGCGGAATCGAGCCGGCCGACACCAGCAACACGTCGCGCACGGTCACCCCGTGCCGGACTGCGATCGCGGCCCGGATGTCGTCGGCGATCGGCTGGTAGTCGAGCTTGTGCGCCCCCGGCGCCCGCTCGCCGACGATCACCAGCTGCTCGGAGCTGTCCTCCGGGTCGAACTTGAGGCCGGAGTGCGGGTTATCGAACACCTCGGCCGGCAGCTGGTTGGCCGGCACCGAGAACGCGGCGACATAGCCGACCCGCAGCGCCCGGCTGGATTCCTGCGCCGAGTACTCCAGGTCCTGCGGGTAGTGGTTACGGCCGTCGACGATGACCAGATCCTTCACCCGGCCGGTGATGTACAGGTCGTCGCCGTAGAAGGTGCCGTAGTCGCCGGTGCGCACCCACAGCGCGTCGTCGGCCGCCCCCTCCGCGTGCGACGGGCTGGTCCGCGACTTGAGGATGTTTTTAAACGTCTCGATGGTCTCTTGTTCCCGGTTCCAGTACCCGGTGCCCATGTTGTTGCCGGCGATCCAGATCTCGCCGACCTGGCCGTCGGGCAGTTCGCTGGCCGATTCGGCGTCCACGATGACCGCCCACTCGTCCACGCCGATCCGGCCGGCCGACGCCTGCGAGACGGCGTTCGGCGCCTCGGGGTCCACCTCGACGAACCGGTTCTCGTTGTTCAACGCGTCCCGGTCCACGTGAATGATCTTGGGTTTCTCGTCCATCGGAGTGGTCGAGACGAACAGGGTGGCCTCGGCCAGCCCGTAGGACGGCTTGATCGCCCGCTCCTGGAAGCCGTACGGCGCAAAGGCTTCGTTGAACTTGCGCAGCGACGCCGCCGACACCGGTTCGCTGCCGTTGAGGATGGCGTGCACGTTGGAAAGGTCCAGCGGCGGGTCGCCGTCTTTGGGCAGGCCGCGGGCCGCGGCGTGTTCGAACGCGAAGTTGGGGGCCGCCGAGATGGTGCCGCCGGTCTCCCCCTCCTTGCGCGCCAGCTCCCGGATCCACCGGTAGGGCCGGCGCACGAACGCCGCCGGCGTCATGAACGTGCACTGGTAGCCGATCACCGAGGACAGCACGATGGTGATCAGGCCCATGTCGTGGAAGAACGGCAGCCAGGTGACGCCGCGGTCCCCTTCTTTGCCCTCCAGCGCGTGGATGACCTGCACCACGTTGGTGGGCAGGTTCAGATGGGTGATCTGCACACCGGTCGGGGTGCGGGTCGAGCCGGAGGTGTACTGCAGGTAGGCGATGGTGTCGGTGTCGGCCGGCACCCGCTCCCAGGTGGCGCCGACCTCGGCGGGCACCGCGTCGACGGCGATGATGCGGGGCCGATCCTTGGCCGGGCGGCTGCGGAAGAACTTGCGCACCCCTTCGGCGGAGTCGCTGGTGGTCAGGATCGCCGACGGGGCGCAGTCATCGAGCACCGCGTGCAGCCGGCCCACGTGGCCGGGCTCGGCCGGGTCGAACAGCGGCACCGCGATCCGGCCGGCGTACAAGGTGCCATAGAACGACACCAGGTAGTCCAGGTTCTGCGCGCACAGGATGGCGACCCGGTCGCCGGGCTGGGTGACCTGCTGCAGCCGGGCGCCGATGGCTCGGTTGCGGGCGCCGAACTCGGCCCAGGAGATGTCGCGGGCGATGCCGTCGCGCTCGGTGGAGAAATCCAGGAAGCGGTACGCCAGCTTGTCGCCGCGCACCTTCGCCCACCGTTCGACGGTGTTCACCAGGCTGCCGTTGTCGGGGAACCTGATCTTGCCGTCCTTGATGAACGGGTTGTGGTACCCGGATCGGGACCCCATGGCCATGCCAACTCTCCTGTCACCAAAAATTTTGTGTCGCGGGTCAGCCGCCGGTCGTCATACGCCGCCTGCGTCGCTCGTCGCGAACCCTAAACCTCACAGATCGTACAGAGGTGTCCGTGCTCGTCGACGGCCATCGACCCGATCGGGGGCGACCACACGTCCTCTTAAATTTCTCTTAATGTTAAGGGTCGGTGCGGCGCGCACCAAATCAAAAGGTACGGCCTGTTTGGTGACGTTGTGGTAACGCTCAGCCGTGCTTGGGAGTGGGGGCATTGTCGATCAGGCCGTGCGCCCAATCCAGGGTCCACTGGGTGGCGGGTTGCCCGTTCAGGCTCCAGAACTGGGTGGTGGCATACAGGGCGTGCACCGGCTGGCCGGCGCCGCCGGCCAGGATGTCCAGCGTCCTGGGCAGGTTGGCGATGCTGAACGCCTCCGGCGGGGCGGCGCAGATCAGGTCCCCGGCACCGCAGATCTCGTTGGTGCGGTCGTTCAGGTCGCCGAACCCGCCCGGCCGCGGCCCGGTCATGGCCAGGCCCAGGCTGGACAGGATCGGCAGGTCGTGCAGCGTGATCTCGGCGCCCTGTCCCGGCGGGTTGGGGCCGATGTCCTGGCCCACCCCCTCCTGGCGGCGGCCGTCGGCGATCAACGTCACACCGAGCACCAGATCCTCGTCGACCGGCCCGCGGCCGTTGCCGATGTCGCTGGCGATGTCACCGCCGATCACCGCGCCCTGGGAGAACCCGATCAGCACATAGCTGGTCAACGGGCACTTGTCGTTCATCGCGGTCATCGCGTCGATCGTCGCCCGGGTGCCCTCTTTGCGGCTGTCGTTGTAGGACATCTGGTTGTCGGCGGCGAACGGATTGTGGAACTGCGCGGTGTAGGGCACGGTGTACGTCGCGAGCCGGCTCTGGTTGAACTGCTCGACGATCGGCCGGGTCACGTTGAGCAACAACGCGTTGGGGAATTCGACCGGGTCCAGCGGGTTGTTGGTGCGCGACGACTCCCAGGTGCCGGGAATGGAGATCAGCTGCACATCCGGGCAGCTGGCGTCCTGGAACTCCGGCCGGGGCTTCTTGGGCCGGGGTACCGAGCTGCTCGGCGGGGTGATGCTGGGCGGGACCGCGGCGGGCGGTTCGGGGCGCCGGATCATGATCACCACCACCACCACGACCAGCGCCACCACGACGGCCATGGCGATCGCCGCGGCCCAGCCGAGGATGCGGCGCCGTTTGCGCCGAGATTTCTTCGCCATGCTCTCCTGCCGGGGTCTTGGTAGCGCGGCCGCGCCGCGACAGCCCCTCCACGGTACCGACCGACGTTGGGGCGCATTGACTCTGCGTCCACGGCGTGCAGTACTCGCACTTCTACGCCGTAGGCGCAGAGTCAACGCCGAACCGGCGGCGCCTTAGCGGATCGCCCCGACGATGTCGCCGGACATCGCGCCCAGCTGCGAGCTCCACGACCCCCAGCCGTTGTCGCCGCCGGGGAACTCGAAGTGCCCGTTGTGCCCGCCGACGTTGCGATATTGCTGGTAGAAGAACCGGCCGCTGCCGGTCGCGATGGCTTCCTGGCCGATCATGGCCGCCGGGTCGCTGGCGCCGCCGGTGGCGTTGAACACCCACACCCGGGTGTTGTTCGCCGCCAGCAGGCCCGCGTGCTCGTACGGGTCGTGCCACTTCCACCGGCCCAGCTGTGGTGCACCCCACATGCCGTTAGCGTCCACCCCGCCGAATTGCTCCATGCCGGCCAGGATCGGGCCGTTGGTGGTGGTCCGGGAGACGTCCAGGAAGCCCGACAACGATCCGGCGAAGCCGAACCGGTCGGGGTGGAAGGCCGCCAGCGCCATGGCGCCGTAGCCGCCCTGGGCGGCGCCGACGGCGGCGTGGCCGCCCGGGGCCAGGCCCTTGTTGGCGGCCAGCCAGTCCGGCAGCTCGCTGGACAGGAAGGTGTCCCACTGCTTGCTGCCGTCCTGCTCCCAGTTGGTGTACATGCTGAACGCCCCGCCGGCCGGGGCGGCCACCGAGATCCCCTTGCCGGCCAGGGTGTTCATCGCGTTGCCGACGGTGACCCAGTTGCTGACGTCCGCGCCGGCGTTGAACGGGTCCAGCAGGTACACGGCGTGCGGTCCGCCGGCCAGGAAGGCCACCGGGATATCGCGGCCCATCGACGGTGAGGGCACCATCAGCGTCTCGTAGGCGGCCTTCGCGGTGCCGGTGGTCACGGCGCACAGCCCCAGCGTCAGCGCGGCAGCGCCGAGCACCCGTAGCAGGATCGACTGGCCTCTCATACCCACCTCACTCGTCTTGATTGCCGCACCCCCGCGGCCCCCGCCCCCGCGCAAGGTAGTGAACCACACGCCGCGGGATCCGAGGGGAGAAAACGGTCAACGGCGGCGACCCGTGAAGGTCGCCGCCGTTGACGGTGGTACTGCCGCAGGGGGCGTTAGTTGCCCTGCGCCTCCGAGGTAGCGGCGGCGCCGCCACCCGGGGTGGCACCCAGCACCCGCTGCATGTCGGGCTTCATGGCCTGCAGCTGCTGGCCCCAGTAGCCCCAGTCGTGGGTACCGGCGTCGGGGAAGTTGAACACCCCGTTGGTGCCGCCGGCGGCGATGTAGTTGTCCTGGAAGGTCTTGTTGGTGCGGATCGTCATCTTCTCCAGGAACTCGGCCGGCAGGTTGCCACCACCGATTTCATTCGGGGTGCCGTTACCGCAGTAGATCCAGATGCGGGTGTTGTTGGCCACCAGCTTGCTGATGTTGACCATCGGGTCGTTGCGCTGCCAGGCCGGGTCCTCCTTGGGACCCCACATGTCGGCGGCCTTGTAGCCACCGGCGTCACCCATGGAGATGTTGACCAGCGACGGCCACCAGCCCTCGGACAGGTTCAAGAAGCCGGACATCGAGCTGGCGTACGGGAACTGCTCGGGGTGGTAGATCGCCAGCGTCAGCGCGGCCGAACCGGCCATCGACAGCCCGACCGCGGCGCTGCCGGTGGGCTTCACGTTCTGGTTGGCCTGCAGGTAGGCCGGCAGCTCGCTGGTGAGGAAGGTCTCCCACTTGTAGGTGGAGCACCCCGCCTTACCGCAGGCCGGCTTGTACCAGTCGCTGTAGAAGCTGGACTGACCGCCGACCGGCATCACCATCGACAGGCCCGAGCCGTAGTACCACTCGAACGCCGGGGTGTTGATGTCCCAGCCGTTGAAGTCGTCCTGGGCGCGCAGACCGTCCAGCATGTAGACCGCCGGGGAGTTCGGGCCACCGCTTTGGAACTGCACCTTGATGTCGCGGCCCATACCCGCCGACGGCACCTGCAGGTACTCGACGGGCAGACCCGGCCGGGAGAACGCACCGGCGGTCGCGGTGCCACCGACGACGCCGATCACACCCGACAGCAGGGCCGCGCCCATGGCGGCGACTGCCAACCGGCGCGGCATGCCCTTCGCCGCGGCGGAAAACCTGTCAACCAGCTTCATCCTTGCTTTCCTCATCCTTTGTTAGGCCCATCTTGTTGGTCCAGGCTGCATGCGCGAGGCGCAGCAGTGCCCGTGTAGTCAACCACATCTGCGGGTAAACGCTCTCCTCCAGAGGTGCATAACGCCCGGCCGCGCGCCGTTTTGGGGCCCGATCGCGGTCATTTCGTGGCCGGGCCGATCAAGGCGTCAAAATATGCCCACACGCGCATTCCCGCCGGTGAGATGTCGGACATCGTGTTGCTGCCGACCCGGTGACCGCACCGCTTCCACAATTTTCTTAGTGGTTTCTGAAATTCATAGGTTTCAGTGCCCGGACCCCGTTAACTTGCGACGCTGCCGTCCCGTTTGTCACACGGGCGGCGGTGTTAGGGGCCCGTCGCCGGCAGTCCGGTGTAGGGCGGGCGGCCGTTTTCCGGCACATCCGGGATGTCGAGCCCGCAGTGGATCAGTTCGTAACGCGGCACCCGGTCGATCCGGTACTTGGTGAACGAATAGGCGTGCAGCAGGTTCGAGAAGAAGCGGTGGGCACCCATCGGCCCGCGCACCGAGTTGAGCACCGATGCGGTGGCCGGGCATTGCAGGGCCGCCTCGGCTTGGGCGACCCACGCCTGGTCGAGGTAGCCGGGAACGCCCGGATACCACTTCACCCACGGTCCGTCGGCGATCACCCAGTCCGGGAACAGGTTCTTGTCGTGGCCGATCCGGCCGTGTTGCAGCCGCTCGGTATGCGCGGCCAGCGGGTTCGCCAGACCGATCTGGTCGAGCACCCGGACGTCGAGCCCGACGTTCATCCCCAACATGCCCAGGTTGGTGAAGAACACGGTGTGCGGGCCGGACCCCGGAGTCGGGACCGGCAGGGTGCCCGACGGCACCGGCAGGATGACCGGCACCACATCCCACTGGTCGTAGTTGCCCGACGGCAGCAGCAGCGCCCCGGCCGGGGTGTGGTTGAGGGTGGTCAACACCGCCCGCATCCGCGGGTAGTCCAGGTAATCCGCGGCGGTCAGCGGGTGGGCGTGCCCGGTGGCCTGCGAGTAGAACCGGCGCTCGTCGACGATCCCGGAATCGGTCACCCGGGTGGCGTCATCCCCCAAACCCGACGAATTCGCCGCCCACAGCGACCATCCCGCCACCCCGAGCCACAGCACGCTGACCGCGCCGGCGAACAGGTAGCCCTGCTGGCGGGAGTAGCGCACCCCGTCGGGCAGCACCACCGGGATGACCGCCACCGGGGCCAGCAGGCACAGCACCGGGAACAGCAGCACGCGGCCGTGCATGAAGTCGCCGCCCTGGCGGGTCCAGTACGCCGCCTGCAGCAGCCCGCTGACCACGATGAACGCCACCACCGCGGGTGGGCTCTGAATGATGCGGGCCACCAGGCCGTAACTGGGCGACACCCGCCGGCGAATCCACCACGGCCGGCTGCGGGTGGCCGCCAACGACAAGCCCAGCACGACGAGCAATATCGCCGGCGCCCACAGCGCATAGGGCCGGTTGAAGTTCACCAGGTAGGTCACGCCCTGGGCCCATTTGTCGCCGGCCGCGTCCTTGGCCACGGCGGTTCCGGGCACCAGCAGCCCGTAGTAGCCCATCCGGAAGATCTGGTAGGCCACCGGCAGCAGCCCGCCGGCCACCACGATCAGCGCCCGGCGCCGCCAGCCGCGGGCCGCGATCAGCATCATGATCAGCACCCCGCCGCCGATCAGCGCCAGCTCGGGACGCACCAGCACGCTCAGCCCCGCCACGAACGCCAGCGCCGCGGTGAAGGCTCTACCACCGGGTCGGGCGCGCAATGCCTGCGACCAGCACACCAGCATCCACCACAGCAGCCCGAACCAGGCCAGCACCAGCCCGCTTTCCAGGCCGGAGGTGGCGAAGTCGCGCGCGGGGGGGATCGCAATGTAGACCAGCGCCCCGGCGGGCAGCAGCACGGCGCGACGGCCCTGCAGGCTCGGCGCGTACAGCCGGGCGGTGCCCAGCATGAGCAGCGCCACCCCGGCCAGCGACAGCACCAGCGCGAACGCCAACACCACGTACTCCAGGCGCATCGGGCCGGCCAGCCAGCTGCCCGCGTACACCAGGTAGGTCCACACCGTCGAGGTGTTCGCCTCGACCCGCTCCCCCTTGTTGAACACCGGGCCGTTGCCGGCCAACAGATTGCGGACCGTGCGCAGCACGATCAGCCCGTCGTCGGAGATCCAGCGCCGCTGCCAGGCGCCCCAGCCGAACAGCACCACAATCAGCGACACGCTCACCCACAGGCTGAGCCGCACGATGGCGTCGTACGGGAAGACCGGCCAGCC
>NZ_MLQM01000061.1:0-25649 GCF_001854525.1 Mycobacterium talmoniae | reverse complement strand
CGCCAAAAAACACGCCGCGGCAGCCCTTGCCAAACAACACCAAATCGCCTAGCGTTCAACATGACTCGTTGATCACAACGCGTGAACCACGCCCGATCCGAAGTCCACCACTCCACGGGACGCTATCGAGTTCGCTCGGCTGCATTATTTCGCGGGCTCGGTGACGACCTAATACTCCAAGGTTCACCAGATCGCGCCGCAATCGCATGGACAAACAGTGCATTAGCAATACTAGAGATGAGGAATGCAACAAATGAACAGATAGATGCAGCGCATTCCTTGCTTAAAGAGACGATTAGAATGCGAAAGAAGGGGACCGTCGACGTCGCTTACAGTCAGATGAATCTCGCTATCGCCGAGTCGCAAATCCTGAAACGCAAATTGCCTCCGCAAGAGCGCTCGGCCAAATATCAGCAGATACTGAAATCGTTCGATCGCGCATCAAGAGTATTTAAGAAGCATGGAGCGCGGCACTACAAATCGATCTACCACATGAGCATCATAGATACCCTGATGGGGTGGCTGGGACATGAGATTGAGGAATCAAGGAAGTCGCTTTATGTCGGATGCATACCTCCTGGATTCTCTATACCGAACTCGTTCGAATTGACTGGCGCCGAACTAGTTCAAATGCTGATACGAAATCCAGGCGTTTTAGGCTTATTGGAAACTCCTGAGTGGGTACCGGCCTGGCCGGACGTAATCAAGGATGCACTCGGTCGCGTCCCGACTTTTGGGCGAAGGCTCAAAGAAGCAGAGTCGTTTATTGAACGCAGTAGTAAATCAAACCACGACCTGCGGATTAAGGTGTTCGAACTCAAGTCGATGTTGAGTCAATTGACAGGTCTGCCCGAACCACCATTTGACTCTTTCGATTCGAGATGGAACGCTGGGCTCCTCGAAGATTATTTAACGAGCGCCCTCAGTTTTCTAATGTGGGAACGGTCTGACGAATACGCAGAAAATCGTTACTTAACCCTCTTAAAGCGGGTGCTCGACTGCGTCATTGCTATCAGAAGTACATGGTCGGCCGAGGATGTCGAACGTCTACTAACGCGGCGCACTTTGGCATTCAGATTCTCTGCATGTGAACTCGGTCGCTTAGGTCATTGGAGGGAAGGGTTCCTCCTGCTGGAGGCGACGCGCGGGCTCGTATCGTCACGAAGCATTGCAGATATTTCGTTGGATTCGGATGAAGTCGACCCTATTTCGCGAAACGGCTCTTGGGTTCATGTGTCGCATAGTCCAAGAGCGGCATACGTATTCGTGTTCAAAGACGGCAACTATTTTGGTAAAGAATTTAATGGATTAGGAGGATGGGAGTTAACGGCTGAATTTCTGAACTTGACGCGGGGCGGCCTGCTGGTTGACCAAGACGGTGACCGAACTTTAGCCGAGGCCTCTGCTCTGCGTATCTCAAAGTTGTTAGAGCCGATCGCAGACTGGGTCGATGAACAATGTGGCAACCGGATTGCGCTCCTTCCTGGAGGCTACTTTCAGGCCTTCCCATTTTGGGCTTGTGGCCACCTAGGCGATAGCTGGTTGGCTGGACGGAAGCTCATTTCAATGGCGCCGTCTCGCGCCGTTGCGGTACGTAATGCAAAGAAACGAAGCGGTCCTACGGCATCCTGCAGCCTCTCAGTGCAGCGGGCCAGTTCAGTGCCGGGGTACAACCAACTCAATTGGTCCGAGCGTGAAGCGGATGTGATTACCGACGGCGCACCATCACACGTAAATGTCAGCATTTCAGACGCTTCTCGTGAGTCGCTACTCATGTCCTTACTGTCCGCCGATGCTGTCCACTTCACTGGACACTCTTCCGCTGATATCGACCCTTATGAGTCGGCACTTATTACTTATGGCGAGCCTCTTTCGGTGCGGGATATCCTCGGCGCCTCAGTCAGTTCATCGATCGTGGTCCTCGGGTCGTGTCAATCTGCATTGGCCAGGAACGCGTTGCGTCAGGACGAGATGCTGAGTATACAAACCGCGATGTTTTATTCTGGCTGTGAATCTGTAATTGGAACGAGTTGGCCGATCAGAGACGCGGCGGGCTTTGCATTCACTGTGAAGTTTTATGAATCACTGTGGCATCTGATGGGGTCGGTGGATAGTCTCGGTGTCGAAGTTGCGATCCGTGCGTGTGCCTCAGCGTTGTTGTGGATGCGAAGTGTCTCAGTCGATGAGCTCAACTCCATGTTTGAGCACTACGGGGCTCCACGTGTATCTGGCGAGCCCCAAGAAAAAGCGTTTGGGTTCTATGAATGGGCGGCATTTGGTGTGGTCGGCGTTCCATAGCGCAGGGCTGCCGCCACGACTGCGTTGGGTGATCTGTCCCTTGGTGCGCACAAACTCGCACGTCTCCTTCAGGGGAAACAGATCACATAATATCGCGCACTGAAGCGGCCAGGTATGTCTCTCGTCGATTTGTGTAGAAAATCGGCATGAAGCACCGGTCGTTGATAACTGTTCACTCGGTGCGCTCGTGTGCGTTCGTCTACCGACTCAAAGACTGTGGGCTGGCCGCCCATACACGGCCACTGCCAGAGAGGAATAGTCACCGAGCAATGATCAGAACCTGTGGATGAGCCTCGGTGTGGGGGCGTGAAAGTGGGCGCACCTTCCCGAGGATGATCTGAATATCCGAGGTCTGATCAAGAGCCGGCGTTGGCGCGCTGGTTCGGGAAGGTACGCCCTTGCTCACCGTAGTTCACGATGCCGAGGAGGCCAACGACAACACCGGTGGTGGCAGTCGGTCGTTTGTTGGATGAGATCGTCCGCGATGGCGCGCGGCAGATGGCCGCGGCGTTGCAGGCCGAGGTGGCCGCGGCGTTGCAGGCCGAGGTGGCCGCCTATGTGGCCCAGTTCGCCGACCAGCTCGATGACAACGGCCACCGACTGGTGGTGCGCAACGGTTATCACCGGGCCCGCGAGGTGCTGACCGCCCGGGCGCAGTCGAGGTCAAAGCGCCGCGGGTCAACGACCGCCGGGTCGATCGAGACACTGGGCAACGGCGGCGGTTCTCCTCGGCGATCCTGCCGGCGTGGGTACGCAAGTCCCCACAGATGAGCGAGGTGCTGCCACTGCTGTACCTGGACGGATTGTCGACCAGCGACTTCGGGCCTGCGCTAGAGCAGTTCCTCGGGTTCCGGTGCCGGGTTGTCGGCAACCACGATCACCCGGCTGACCAGCCAGTGGCAAGACGAGGCCCGCGCCTTCGCTGCCCGTGACCTCTCGGGTACCGACTACGTGTACCTGTGGGTCGACGGCATCCACCTCAAGGTCCGCTTGGACCAGGAGAAGCTGCGCCTGCTGGTGATGCTCGGCGTACGTGCTGATGGCCGCAAGGAGCTCGTGGTGATCACCGACGGCTACCGGGAATCAACCGAGTCGTGGGCTGATCTGTTGCGCGACTGCAAACGCCGCGGCATGACCGCCCCCGTGCTCGCGGTCGGTGATGGTGCGCTCGGGTTCTGGAAGGCGGTTCGCGAGGTGTTCCCGGCCACCAAAGAGCAGCGCTGCTGGTTCCACAAGCAGGCCAATGTCCTTGCTGGGCTGCCGAAGTCCGCGCATCCCGCCGCGATCGCAGCCATGCGCGAGATCTACAACGCCGAGGACATCGACAAGGCACAAGTCGCGGTCAAAGCCTTCGCGGTCGACGTCGGCGCCAAATATCCCAAGGTGGTCGCCAAGATCACCGACGACCTGGACACGCTGCTGGAGTTCTACAAGTACCCGGCTGAACATTGGATCCACTTGCGGACGACAAATCCGATCGAATCGACCTTTGCCACAATGCGTTTGAGAACGAAGGTCACCAAGGGGCCGGGATCACGCGCAGCCGGGCTGGCAATGGCCTACAAGCTCATCGACGCCGCGCAAGCCCGCTGGCGGGCCGTCAACGCCCCACACCTGGTCGCCCTGGTCCGTGCCGGCGCGGTCTTCCACAAAGGCAAACTGCTCGAACGGCCCACCGACATCACCCCGCCGACGTTGCCCGCGGACGGTGACGAGCCCGTCGGAACGGAGGTCGCCTGAAACACCCCGATCCACAGGTATTGACAATTCCTCATAGTCACCAACGCAAGGGCAAAATACATGTGCAGTCGTCCGAGAACGCCGCGAAGCTACTGTGCCAGTCGTGGTTTGACGTGCTGGCTGAGTCCAGCGGTTTGTGGCCCCATAACTACGTGACGCTTGGGTATATCGGCGGCCGAGGCCTAAGTTGACTTCCATGCCCCGCCAGCTGCCGCACTCATCCCGCGGAATCCGCCAGATCGCCGCGGGCCTCGGTGCCCTGGACACCGAGGTGTTCGAGGCGGTCGCCACCTCGCACGGCCCGGTCCTGGACACCGCCATGCCGGCGCTGACCCGCGCCGCCGACCACAGCAAGCTGTGGCTGGCGCTCGCCGCGGTGATGGCGGCCACCGGCAACCGCTCGGTGCGCCGCGGCGCCGGCCGCGGCGTGGCGAGCCTGGCGGTGACCAGCCTGATCACCAACCAGCTGGGCAAACGGGTGTGGCGGCGCCAGCGCCCGGTGCTCGGGTCGGTGCCCGCCGCGCGGCGGCTGCTGCGCTACCCCACGTCGTATTCGATGCCGTCCGGGCATTCGGCCAGCGCCGCGGCGTTCACCGTCGGTGTCGGGCTGGAGAACCCGACGCTGGGGCTGTTGCTGGCGGCGTTGGCCGGCCTGGTCGGGCTCTCCCGGGTGGCGACCGGCGCGCACTATCCCGGTGACGTGCTGGCCGGCTTCGGGATTGGCGCGGCGATCGCCGGGCTGGGCGGGCGGCTGGTCCCGCCGATCGTGGACCGGCGGCTGCCCAGCGCCGACCCGTTGCGCGTCGACACCCCGCCGCGCCCGGACGGCGCCGGGGTGGTGCTGGTGATCAACCCCGCCGCCGGCAGCGGCACCGGCGCCCGGGTGATCGACCAGGTCCGCGACGAGCTGCCGCACGCCGAGATCGTCGAAATCGACGGCGACGACGACCTGGAGCAGGTGTTGCGCGATGCCGCCGAGCGCGCCGAGGTGCTCGGTATCGGCGGCGGCGACGGCACGGTGGCGTGTGCGGCGGCGGTCGCGGTGGACACCGGCCGCCCGCTGGCGGTGTTCCCGGCCGGCACCTTGAACCACTTCGCCAAGGACCTCGGCTGCGACCGGGTGGCCAAAACCGTGCGCGCCATCCGCGACGGCTGCGTGACCTGCGTGGACCTGGTGTGCCTCAATGAGGCCCGGCTGATCATCAATACCGCCAGCATCGGCGACTACCCGCGGCTGGTGCAGACCCGGGAACGCCTCGAACACAAGATCGGCAAACCGCTGGCGGCGGCCTACGCCATGTGGCAGACCCTGCGGCACGAACGGCCGGTGCGCATCCGCTACGACAACACCACCGTGCAGACCGGCCTGTTCTTTTTGGGCAACTCGTCGTACGCGCCGTCCGGGTTTGCCCCGGCCTACCGCAACCGCCTCGACGACGGGCTGATCGATGTGCGGATCCTGGAAGCCGGCCGGCGGTTCAGCACGCTGCGGGTGATGACCGCGCTGCTGCTGGGACGGCTGGAACGCAGCCCGCTCTACCACGAGTTCCACGTCCCGGAGTTCAGCTTCACCGCACTGGACGGGCCCACCGCGCTCGCCCACGACGGCGAAGTCGGCGAGCGCTACCAGCACGCCAACTTCGCGGTCCGCTACCGGGTGCTACCGGTGTTCAGCCAGCTCCCGTGATCGCGCTCCAGCGTCGTTGAGATTGCGGACGGGGCTGTTCCCGGGCCGAAATCGCGACCCTGTACGCAATCTCAACGCACGTCCCGAGCCGCCGCGGCCCGCGGCCGCTCAGGCCGAGCCCTGCGCGTCGATGACCGTTTGAATCAGGTCGACGATGCGCTGCTGCCCGGCGGCGGCCAGGTCGAACTTGGCGCGCATCTCCTGGCGCAGGTCGACCATGTCCTCTCGTAGCGCGTTGAAGCTGGCGGTGGTGGCGTTTCGGAAGTCGCGGAGCTCGTCGCCGATCGCGCCGACGTCGCGGTCGGCCCCGCCGGCGAGCACCCGAGCCGCGGCGGCGTCCTGCTCGCTGGCGCGTACCCGACCACGTAACTCGCGCACCTGCCCCTCCAGGGCGGTGACCCGTGACTCAAGGTTCTCCGACGGCATGGTGGGCAGCCTACGCCGGGGCCGCAGTCCGGGAATTGCGTCACTTCATGCCATCCACAGCCGGCAGGTCAGGGTAGTCGGCTGCGGCGGGGGACCGCTCAGGCCGAGGCGTTGCCGCCTTGCGCGTCGATCACGGTCTGGATCAGCTCGACGATGCGCTGCTGCCCGGCGGCGGTCAGGTCGAACTTGGCCCGCATCTCGGCGAAGCCGTTATCGACCCGCGCGAAGTTCGCGTCGACCCGGTCGAAGTTCTCGTCGATCCGGGCGAACCCCTCCTCCACCCGCCGGACCCCGTCGTTCAGGCCCGGGCGCAGCGCAGGGAAGCTGGCGATCGTGCCCCGCCGGAAGCCGCGGAGCTCGTCGCCGATCGCGCCGACGTCGCGGTCGGCCCCGCCGGCGAGCACCCGAGCTGCGGCGGCGTCCTGTTTGGTGGCGCGCACCTGCCCGGCGAGGTCACGCACCTGGGTCTCCAGCGCCGAGACGCGGGCTTCCAGGTCCTCCGACGGCATGCCGGCAGCCTACGCCGGCGCGGCAGGTACCAAGCTGCGTCATCCCCAGCCCTGGTGCCGCGTCGGCGCCGGCAACGACGCGGGCCGCGCGGCGAGCAGGTCTCCGGGGTGCCCACCCCGTAAGGTGCAGGCAGGCTTATGTACAGGTTCCTCACGTTTGTCGTCCTCGGTGTGGTCGCCGCGCTCGCCGGGGCGGCCGCCGCGCTCATCTCGGGGGCCTGGCTGGCGCTGGCGGTGCCGGCGGCCCTGTTGTTCGCCGTCGGGCTCTACGACCTTGTCCAGCCACGGCATTCGGTGCTGCGCAACTACCCGGTGCTGGGGCATCTGCGGTATCTGATGGAGGCGCTGCGGCCCGAGCTGCAGCAGTACTTCATCGAACGCGACTACGACGGCCGGCCCTACGACCGGTCCCGGCGCTCGATCATCTACGAACGCGCCAAGGGCGTACACGCCGAGCAGGCCTTCGGGACCGAACGCGACATCGACGAGGTGGGCTATGAGTACCTGGCGCAGTCGGTGGCGCCGGTGCCGCTGCCCGAGCAGCCGCCGCGGGTGCTGGTCGGCGGGCCGGACTGCACCCAGCCGTACTCGATGGCGCTGCTGAACGTGTCGGCGATGAGCTTCGGGGCGTTGTCGGCCAACGCGATTCGCGCGCTGAACAAGGGCGCCGCACTCGGCGGGTTCGCCCACGACACCGGGGAGGGCGGGCTGACCCCGTACCACCTGGAACACGGGGGAGACCTGGTGTGGGAGATCGGCTCGGGCTACTTCGGCGCCCGCACCGCCGACGGGCGTTTCGACCCCCAGCAGTTCACCGACAAGGCCGCCCACCCGCACGTCAAATGCGTGTCGCTCAAACTCAGCCAGGGCGCCAAACCCGGGCTGGGCGGGGTGCTGCCGGCGCCGAAGGTCAGCGCGGAGATCGCCCGTTACCGCGGGGTTCCGGCCGGCGTAAAGTGCGTCAGCCCCGCCTACCACTCGGTGTTCACCACCCCGCGTGAGCTGATCCGGTTCATCGCCCGGATGCGCGAACTCGCCGACGGCAAACCCACCGGGTTCAGGCTGTGCGTGGGCACCCGCACCGACATCCTGGCGATCTGCAAGGCGATGCTCGACGAGGGCACCGCCCCGGATTTCATCATCGTCGACGGCGCCGAGGGCGGCACCGCGGCCGCGCCGCTGGAGTACGAGGACCACGTCGGGGTACCGCTGACCGACGGGCTGATGACGGTGCACAACGCGCTGGTCGGCACCGGGCTGCGGGACCGGATCAAACTCGGCGCCAGCGGCAAGGTCGCCGGCGCCACCGACGTCGTCAAGCGCCTGATCCAGGGCGCGGACTACACCAACGCCGCGCGCGCCATGATGATGGCCGTCGGCTGCATCCAGGCCCAGCGCTGCCACACCAACACCTGCCCGGTCGGGGTGGCCACCCAGGACCCCAAGCGGGCGCGGGCGCTGGACATCGCCGACAAGAGCCTCCGCGTGCAGCGCTACCAGCAGGCCACCGTGCACCAGGCCATGCAGATGATCGCGTCGCTGGGCGCACACGGACCGCAGGAGCTGTCGCCGCGGATGCTGCGCAAACGGGTCGCGGCATCCTCCGTGCGGTCCTACGCCGAACTGTATGAATGGCTGCGCCCCGGCCAGCTGCTCGCCGAGCCGCCCGAGTCGTGGCTGGACGACTGGTCGGCCGCCAGCGCCGACAGCTTCGCGGTCCGCTGACTCAGTCCACGAACAGCGCCAGCGAGGCGGTGAACCCGTGCAGCGCGTTGTGGCCGGCGATCGGGCCGATCTCGCCGGCGGCGAAGAACCCGGCCAGCGGGATCCCGCCCAGCAGCTCCTCGATGGTGGTCGCGTCGTGGTCGGGCACCCCGAACATCCGCCGGCCCCGGCCATTACAGGTGAACAACAGCGCCCCGGCGGGGCGGCCGGGCAGTTCGGCGGCCGCCCGCTCCAGGGTGTGCCGCAGATCCTTGTCGGCGCCGACGGCGTCGCGGACCTGGAACTGCAGGGTGGCGCCGACCTCGACGATCTCCCCGATCTCGATGGCCTCGGCGGTGGGGTCCACGCCGAGCAGCCCGCGGATCAAAAAGTCGCCCTGCCCGGGTGAGGCCAGGTGCTCGTCGACGACGATGCCGACCTGCAGGCCCTCGCTGACCAGTTCCTGCTCCTCGGGCGGCAGCGCGGCGACGATCTCGCGCAGCCGCTGCACCGGCGGCCGCCCGCCCAGCTCGGTGATCAGCGCGCCGTCGGCGCCGGTGACGATGTAGGGGTGCCCAATCGGCCGGCAGCCCTGCGACACGATCGGCACCCCGTGCGCACCGGGCAGCCGCACCCCGACCAGCCCGGACTCCAGCACGTCGCGGTCGCGGAACAGCCGGGTCTCACCCGGGCCGCGGCCACCGCTGACCAGCCCGCCCACCACGGTGGTGTCCGGCAGCTCGTCGTTGAGGTGGTCGACGAGCAGCTCGGCCGGGAAGGTGTACGGGTCGGGCAGCAGCAGGTGCAGGTCGTCGGTGGCGCGGTCGAACCGGTACCCGGTGATCAGGCCCCCGGTCCCGGTGCGGACAAACTCCAGCTGAAAGGTCTCGGCGGCCAGGCCCGACGCCAGCCACACCGCCACCGCGGGACCGCGCTCCAGCTCGCGGCGCCCGGCGATGACCGCCTGCGCGACGCAGCCGATCAGCGCGGGCGGGTGGGCGATCTCGTGCACCGCGGCCAGGATCTCGTCGGCGTGGCCGGTGTGGGAGCGCGACGCGAGCAGCACGGCCAGCGACGGCGCCGCGCCGGCGAGCGCGTCGCGCGCCTGGGTTGCTGCCTCCACCGCGGCCTGTCGTGCGTCGGTTGCGGTGGAAATCCCGACTCCGATCCGCACCCTTCCATCATGCGCCCGGGCGGAGTGGCGCTGTCGGTGGTCAGCGCTTATATGGGGGCATGGTGGGCGAGGTTGCGGTGCCGGCGCATGGCGCGAGTCAGCGGTGCTACGTGCCAGTTAGCCAACCTCCGGCCACATCCCACCCGCGACTTATATTGGTATTGATATAGGATGGGTATCGACCTGAAGCCCATCAGATGACCCAAAACTGATATTGAACTCGCCAAGAAGCGCTATCGGGAGGCAAAAGATGGCTGACAGCGTGTTCTACGACCTCACCGACAGCCCCGATGAGGCGGCCAATCTCACCGCGCGCGGTCTGCTCATGATCGCGATCGAGCAGCGCATCAGGGAAGCGGGTTGGACGCAGAACGAAGCCGCCGCGCGTCTTCATGTGACTCAGCCTCGAGTATCGGACCTCTTGAACGGAAAGATCAGCAAGTTCAGCCTTGATGCGTTGGTCAACATGCTCGCGCCAGTGGGCCTGACGTTCGACGTCCGACCGCTCGAACATCCCCCCGCCCCGGCGGGGGACCGAGTTCGTCCGGGTCGTGCGGCCAGGACCGAGGCGAACAAGCGCCAAGCACTTAGTACGAACTGACCAGCTGGTCATCAGCATCCTCGCCGGCCCTACTGGCCTGGCCGTGCAGTCACTCTCCTGTCACCTGGCTGTGAGTTAACTGCTACCCACCTTTAGGTGAACGACAGGTAAACTAGAATCGCTTAGGCTGTAAAACGAACGCGCAACCAACGGGAAGGTGTAGTCCATGGCCAGCTTGCCCGCGATCACGCTCGACAGCACCGTCGACCTTGCCGACCGCAGCACCGCGGTCGACTTCATCAACCGGGTCAACCTGCTGTACGACGCCTACGAGATCGACGCGATGGTCGGCGCGTTCCTGCCGGACAGCACCATCTTCCACACCCAGGGCATCACCCACGGCCAGACCGAAATCCGGCGCTTCTTCCAGCAGGCCTACCCCTACAGCGGGCCCGGGGTCAGCCGGATCGCGACCAACCCGATCGTCGACGCCGACGAGGACGGGGTCGTCGTCCGCTACCACAACCTGCTGGTCCGCTACTCGACCGAGGAGCCGTCGACCATGGTCACCGGCCAGGTGCAGCAGACCCCCGAGGACCTGCCCGCGATCTGGGTCTACTCGGCCATGACCGATCGGCTGCGCCGCACCGAGCGCGGGTGGCGGATCTTCGAACGCTACATCGGGGCGACCACCATGAACGACCGGCTGCGCCCGGTCGCCTCCCGCACGCCGCACCTAGACCCCTACCGGGGCCCGGCGGCCACCGTGCTGCCCCGCCAGTTGGTGTTCTGAGCGTCGGGTCTGCTGGGCAATGCTCGCGAGTGTGAAGTTAGGTTCACCCGCGGCCGTCGAGGGTGAACCTAACTTCACGCTCGCATAAGCCCGGCGCCGATCAGCTAGCGCAGACCCTGGATGAGGTCCACGATGCGCTGTTGACCGGCCGCTGCGGCGTCGAGTTTGCCGCGAATCTCGACGAACCCGTTGTCGACCTGCGTGAACTTCAGGGTCATCTCGCTACGAAGGTCGTTCATATCGGCGCGAAGATCGGTTATGTCCGCGCGAACGGCGTTAAAGCTGGCGACGGTGGCTCGGCGGAAGTCGCGGAGTTCGTCGCGAAACTCGGTCACGTCACGGTCAGCGGCGCCCGCCAGCACCCGAGCCGCGGCTGCATCCTGCTCGTTTGCTCGCACTCGGCCGTCAAGCCGACGCACTTGGGACTCCAGCGCGGTGACGCGCTCCTCAATGTTCCCCGGCTCCATGGCGGTAGCCTACCGCCGGAATTCATGCCGGCAATTCAGTCCGCCCTGGCGGGGTCCGGTCCGGCCGCGCGACCCTCCCGGCACCGCCGGAAGGCATGTGACCGTTTCGAAATGGATAGCGCCGGTGATACTGGCCGGCCCGGCGCGGGACGCGTCCCGCCGGGTGATATCGGATGCGCCATCGCATTTCAGCACCACACCATGGTCGAGATTCCGGGACGGATGTGACGCACGGGGCTGCCCGCTGCCCGTTACCCGCTCATCTCCGCCACCAGCGTCGCCGCGTCGGGGTCGCTGTCCAACAGCGCGATCAGCGCGTCGCGGTCATCCGGGTCGACGGCTTCCAGCCCCCCGAGCCACGCCATCGCGTCCCCGGCGGGCACCACCCGAGCACAGACCAGCTGCCCCGGTTTGAGCCGGCGGCCGAGGTCCGGTTGGGGCACGTCGTGGACATCGTCGGTGCGCACGTCGCGCACCCGGACACTGGCACCGTTGACCTGCTCGATCTCGAACACCGAGCGGTCGGTCTGCAGCCATTGCTCGGCCAGCGCCCGCTCATCGTCGGGCAGCAGCGACCCGCGCGTCGCCAGGAACTCCGCGAACGCACCGCCCTCGAACAGCACCGCGTCGATCACCAGCGGATAGGTCATGGCCTCGGCCAGCGCGTCGGCGGTCGACTCGTCGGGGTCGGCGTAGCGGGCCCGTTCGAGGGCCACCGCCATGAGCGACTCATTCCAGCCGGCGTCCAGCAGCATGTAGTGGCCGGCCTTGGTGTACAGCCAGGCCACCCGCTCCGCCAGCGGCAGCTCCTCGCGCCCGAGATGGCACTTCTTGTATTTGCGGCCCGACCCGCACCAGCACGGCTCGTTGCGGCCCAGATCGCCGCGCGGCTCAATCCGGTACCGCTGCAACAGCTGCACGAGCGGGTGATCGGGTGGCGCCTCGGCGCGGTGCAGTAACGCCAACCCGTGTTCGGCGTCGCCGCGATCGGAGGCGAACCGGGCCAGGTCCAGCAGCGGCAGCGGCCAGTCGACGTCCATCGCCTCGGCCGCCAGCAGCTCACGTTCGGCGGCGGCGACGTCACCGGTGCGCTCCAGCGCCACCGCGCGCAACCAGCGGCATGCCACCCGGGCCGCGGGCGGCACCTTGGCCTCCAAGACCTCGGCGAACATCCCCAGCGCCGCGGCCCCGAGCGCGCCGGACCCGTCCGTCTCCTCCGCCAGCGCATCCGCCAGCCGCGGGTCGGCGAGCGCGGCCCCGAGTTCGGCGAGCAGATCCGGGGCCTCCTCGGGATCCGCGGCACCCGCGTCGGCGGCGGCCAGAGCCTCGTCGGGGGCGGCCAGCGGCTCGGGCTCCTCGGCGTCGGTGGCCGCGAGCTCCCGCTCCATGTTTTCGTGCAGCCGCAGCAGCGCGTACAGCATGAACGCCTCGTCGTCGTCGAGGTCGTGGCGCTCGGCCATCCTCGCGCAGTCACGGTTCACATCCTCGCGGCCGAAGTCGAACCCGGCCGGTGCCAGCCAGGCGTCGCGGCGGACCAGGCCACCGGCGTCGGCGATTTCGCTCAGCGGCGGCAGCGGCTCGGTGAACAGCGCCGGGTCTTGGCTGCAGGCCGTCCACGCCGCGGCGTCAAAGAAGTCCGACTCGTCGGCGGTGAGCGTCGCGGCCAGGCGTGCGCCGGCCACCGCGCCGTCGCCGGGCGCGGCGACCGGCTCCACGACCAGACCGTCCGCGGACAGCCGCACCCCGATCAGGTCGCCGACGCCGACGCCCAACGCGGCCAGCGTGCCCGGCGCCAGCAGCAGCGCCGGTGAGCTGTCGATGAGTTCGAACGGGATGTTGCGCTCCTCGAGCAGCTCGTCGTCGTAGTCGGCGACCGCAAGCTGCACCGCCGACCCGTCGGCCAGCCGCTGGTACTGCGGGTGCATGCACAGCCCGGTGATCGGGTCCAGGTCCGGGGTGGTCAGCAGCAGGTCGTGGGTCAGCTCGTCGGCGCCGAGCCGGTGGGTGAACACCCGGCCGGCCAGCAGCGCCGGCAGCCACGCGAACCGCTCGTCGACCAACTCGCCCACCGGGCAGTGCAATTCGAACTGGTCGCCGCGCAGCACGGTGTCCGGATCGGGCACGTCGGCGTCTCGCAGCAGCTCGGCGAGCTCGTCCTTGCGCAGGGGGCCGCGCTCGGTGAGCAGTGCTTCCAGGGTCTTCGCCGCTTCGAACGTTTCAGCCACGTCGGCCACCCTATGCGGTGGCGGCACGACTGGCGATAGCCCTATCCACAGGCCCCGCTGGCTCAGGATCGGATCCGCGGCGCGGTGTCTCTAGGGCGCCCCGCGTCGTCCGGCTCGTGTCGCGAACGCATCGAGGGCGTGCAGGACCTCCGGAGCGCGCCAGGCACGGTTGCGGTTGCGCGCCGTGAACTCGACGATGATCCCGGACTCAACGAGCGGGTTCAGGTAGCGGTAAACGTTGCTGATCGGGATGCTCAGTTCCCGCCGGAGTAGCTGTGCATTGACCACCGGGCGTTTGATGAGGAGGTTGGCGACCCGGTGCACGGCGGAGTCGCGGCGGGCCGTGATCCGCGTCGCCCAGTCACGCCTGATGGCGTGCAGATCATCGACCAGCTGCCTACCATTGACCACCGCCAGTATCGATGCGGTGGAGAGTCTTTCAACTATCGGGGCGGTGTCGCCGTTTCGATAGTCGTCTAGCGCGTCGAAATACGCCTGGGTGTCACTTAGCAGCCCGGCCGAGACCGGGACCGTGATTTGGCGAGTGAGGCTCTTGTTGCGCAGCATCGCCTGGATCAGTGCCCTGCCGGTGCGGCCGTTGCCGTCGGGAAACGGGTGGATGGTCTCGAACTGCGCATGTGCGATCGCAATGTGGGGCAGGGCCGGGATATCGCTCCGTTTGATGAAACGAATCAGGTCATCTACTGCACCGGCAACCCGGTCCTGGTGGGGGGCAATGAAATCGGCGCCACGCGGGCCGAAGTCGCCGCCGCCGATCCATACTTGCTCGGCGCGCCACCGCCCGGCGATGTCCGGATCGCCGCCGTGCATCAGGGTCGCATGCATGGCCAGGATGGCGTCACTATCAAGGCGGTCCGCGCATGCGACCGCGGTCCGCATTGCCTCGGTGTTGGCCACGATCATCGCGGCGTTACGGCGGCTGGTATCGCCCAAGGATTCGGCTTCGGCGATCGCCCGCGCCGACGCGGTCAGGTTTTCGATCTTGGAACTTGCCGCCGACTCAGACCGCAGCAGCACCGAGGGGAACGGAGCGATCTCGTCGCCGAGTTCGGCGTCGAAGCGGGCTATCTCCTGGCTGGCTTCTTCGGCGTCGGCCAGCACACCGGAGGGAAGGCGGATCTCCAGGTTGGCAATCAGGGCAGGTATCGCGGCTTGGTACTCCCCGGACTGACGGCGGGCCGCGCGCAGCGCGGTGCGCCCGTACCCGCGCTCGGCGGGCAGCGGCCAGGTTAGGGTCTCGTACCCGACGGCAGTGCCGGCGCCAACTGATGGCACCCGACAATTTTATCATCAGCTAAATCGTCAAGTGATAATAATAGCCGTCGCTATTCTCACTTAGCCCTCGACGAGCGGCGCACTCACAGCGTCAGGACCGGTGCATTCCGGGGACGTCAGGCGCGTGACGTCGTCGCGGTCCAGGATCCCGGCGTCGGCCAGCGGCCCGACCAGTCGCCGCAGCCGGGGATTGTGGCGGCTGGCCTCGCTGAGCAGGCGCCGTGCTTGCTCGAACCGGCCCCAGCGGGCGTGCAGCACCGCCGACCAGAACGTCGCCTCGGGGTTGGGCCCCAGCACGGTGGCGACGTCGGCGAGCCGGGCCGCGGCGTCGGCGAACTCCGCGTCGGAGCCGCGTCGGCCGAGCACCGGCCCGGCCGGCTCGAACGCCACCCGCGACAGTTCGTCGAACGCCCCGTGCAGGCTCAGGATGCGGGCCAATTCGTCGATGGGATCGGGGTGGTCGTCGACCCGCAGGTCACGCAGCACCCCGGTCCACGGGTCATCGCTGCGGTGCCGATCGACGACCAGCAGCGCGGCCGACTGCTGGCCGCGCAGGTCGCCGCCGGCGTGTTCGGCGCCGCGCAGCCCGGCCAGCAGCCGGGCCGCGAGATCGCCGTCGGCCTGCTGGAACCCGTGCAGCGCCGCGTCGAGCACCGCATCGTTGTCCAAGATGTTGCCCAGCACCGCGACATGACCGTCGCTGGCCATCCCGGCCGCGGCCACACAGCGTGCCCCGGTGTGCAGCCCGAATCCGCCGGCCGCGTCGAGGTAGCCGATCTGGCGGAGCTCGCGGTCCGGGTCGGCCTGAAGCAGCCGGGCCAGCGCCTCCTCGGCCGGGATGCCTTGCCGCATCAGGTTTAACCCGCGCGGGCCGTAGGAGCGGTCGGTGATCGCCTGCGTCGCTACCACTCCCACACCGGCTTCGCCCCACGTCACCATCGCCCCGACCGCCAGGTAGTGCGACTGGGTGGCCACGCCCAGGGCGCCGGTCTTGGGGTCGCGGGCCAGCAGCGAGTACGTCATCGCAGCCGCACCATCCGGGTCGTCGAGCTCTCGTCGAGCTCCACCAGATCCGAGCGGGACCGCAGGAAATCGCTGAATGACTTGAACCCCAACGATTTTTCGCTGAACGACGGGTCCATCCGCTTCATCTGCGCCTTGACCGCCGAGTTGTGCAGCCAGTCCACGTCGTCTTTCTCCAAGCCGATCTGCAGCGCCCGGGTCAACAACCGGGTGGCGGCGGCCTGCGGGTCCGGCGCCGGCGGCTCCTCGGGTTCGGCCTTGGCGCGGGTGCGGCGTTTGGGTTCGGCCTCGACCTCCGGCGCCGGTTCGACGGCCGGTACCCCGGGCACCGCGTCGTAGCTGACGAAGTCGTCGCAGGCCGCCGCCAGCGCCCGGCTGGTCGACCCGGCCACCCCGATGCCGACCACGTAGCGGCCCAACCGCTTGCAGCGCTGCGCCAGCGGGATGTAGTCGGAGTCGCCGGCCACGATCACCACGTGGGTCAGATCCGGCAGCCGGAACATGTCCTCGACGGCGTCGACGGCTAGCCGGATGTCGGCGCCGTTCTTGCCGTAGGCCGCGGCCGGGAACAGCTGCACCAGGTCGACCGCGCGGCCCACCAGCTGCTCGCGGTAGCCGGTGTTGACCTCGGCCGACCAGTCCGCGTAGGCGCGGGTGAGCACCAGGGTCCCGAACGACGACGCGAAGTCGATGATCGCGCCGACGTCGACGGTGGCCCGCGCCAGCTTCTCGGCCTGCTTGGCCAGCCCCTTGGCCTTGTCCCGCTGAAAGGAGTTGCGGCCGTTGACCTGGTCGTAGCGCGAGATGACGATGTTGTCGAAGTCGAGGTAGACCGCCACCCGGGTGTCGCCGGTGTCCATGCCCCCAGTGTGGGGTATGCGGGTGTGCGGTGGCTGGTTATGTGCCGAGGTGTCGCCTCAGCCCGCCTTCCTACGGCGGCCCGGCCCGCATACCCACACTTTGCGCGGCACGACGCAGTTCATCGTCATGGGCGACCATGACGTCGGAGCCGACGCGCATCGCCACAGTCAGGTGGATGGCATCCAGGGTGCGCAATGCGCCCGGCGCACTCGGCGCGTCGTCGATGTCGCTCCGATCCACCTCCACCAAGTTGACCATCGACAGCAACTCTTCTGCCTCCGCGGCATCAATCTCCGGCTGGCGGTTGGCTTGGCAAAGGATTTCGGTTCGTAACAACGCGGACGACACGATGGTGTGATGCCGCTCGGCCAGCTGATCCCGATACCGCTTGGTTTGCTGGGTAATGCGCCGAGCACCGGGGCCTGGCCCGACGGTCAAGACTCGAAGCGCCGCTGAGGTATCCACATAGGCGATCACTCGCCGCGCATCTCATTCAGAACGTCGAGGGCGTCACGCTCCGTTCGGCGCGCAGGGATGTCCGTGAAGCGTTTGGCCTTGCCCGGCCGCGCCAGTCGCACCTGGCCAGCAGCCACCAGGCGTTCATAAGCTGTGGCAGCGGGCGGGATCAGCACCGCCACCACTTCGCCGTGGTTCGTCACCTCGATGACCTGGCCCTTCTTGACGTCATCGAGGACCCGGGCTGAGTTGTTGCGGAGTTCGCGAGCTGCGATCTTGCGCACGGCACACCCTTCCGGAAGACATAGCAATCGTAGCCACCGCTAGCGGTACCACCGGGGGATCAGCTCGGGGTCCGGTAGCGGATACTGACCGAAGAATCCGGCCGGGTCGCCGCGCAGCACCTGGGCGTTTTCGATCTCGGCGCGTCTTCGGATCGCATCGAGGCGAGCCCGCTCGGCGTCGCGGTGCTTGGCGTATTCGCGCAGTACCCATCGGGTGGTCAGCACGACCACGGTGATTACGACGGCGGCCAGGATGAACCACCGCAGCCACCACAGAATGGCGACGATCAGCAGGACGCCGAACGCGGCCGTTCCGCTCCCGTCCCTGCGACTACTCATGGTCGTCACGGTAGATGGCGGGTACGACAACTTATTGGCGCTCGGACCCGCTCAGCGCCCTGGTATCACCGGCGCTATCCGTTTCCAGAAGGTGTTAGTGGTTCGGTCCCGGGGCTGGTGGGGCTCCTGAGACGACGGGCGCCAGTTTCAACCGTTGCGCCAGCCCCGACGCCCGCACCACCCGGCGGCCCATCGCGGCGCGCACCGCGGTCTCCGAGCCGACCACTCGCACCGTGCGCTTAGCCCGGGTGACCGCGGTGTAGAGCAGTTCGCGGCTCAACAACCGGGAGTCCGCCGGCAGCAGCACCGTCACGTCGTCGGCCTGGCTGCCCTGGGATTTGTGGATGGTCATCGCGTGCATGGTGTCCACGTCGGCCAGCCGGCTGGGCGCGAACTCCAAAACCCGGTCCGCGCCGACGATCACCGCCCGCAACCCGTCGGGCCGCACCAGCGTCACCCCGGTGTCGCCGTTGTGCACACCCAGCCCGTAGTCGTTGGCGGTGACCAAAAGCGGCCGCCCGGCATACCACGGCGACCAGTGCGTATCACCGGTCTCCTCGGTCAGCCAGCGCTGCACCTGCCGGTTCCAGTGCTCGACGCCGTACGGTCCGCGCCGGTGCGCGCACAGCAGCCGGTGCTCGTCCAGCGTCGCCAACGCGGCCGTGTCGGCGCCCAACAGCGCCGCCTCCCGCAGCCGCAACGCGTGCGGCACCAGCACAGAACGCAACCGGGTCACCGGATCCTCGTCGTCGATCCACTCCACGTGCTCGCCGCCGGCGGCCAGCAGCGTGAGCACCGCGTCGGCGTCCCCGGCCCGGATCGCGGCGGCCAGCGCCCCGATCGACGCGCCGAAGCGGTGCGCGGTGCGCAGCGCGGCCACCCGGGTGTCGCTGCGCGCCGACAGCCCGTCGACCAGATCGGCCAGCACCGCACCGGCTTCCACCGACGCCAACTGGTCCGGGTCGCCGACCAGGATCAGCCGGGCATCCGGGCGCACCGCCTCCAGCAGCCGCGCCATCAGCGTTAGCGACACCATCGAGGTCTCGTCGACGACGATGACGTCGTGCGGCAACCGGTTGCCGCGGTGATGCCGAAACCGCGTCGAACTGTCCGGCCGGGACCCCAGCAGCCGGTGCAGCGTCGACGCCGGCAACGCGAAAAGCCGTTGCCGGTCAACCGGGTCCAGCCGCAGCACCTCGACGGCCACCGCCTCGGCCAGCCGGGCCGCCGCCTTGCCGGTGGGTGCGGCCAACCCGATCCGCAGCCCGCCCCGGCCGGCCGCCGCGGCCTGCTGGGCCAGCAGCGCCAGCAGCCGCGCCACCGTGGTCGTCTTGCCGGTGCCGGGCCCGCCGGTCAGCACCGTCACCGGTTGCGACAGCGCGATCCGCGCGGCCGCCCGCTGCTCCTCGTAGCCCGGCGGAAACAGCCGATCCAGCTCCGGGGCCGCGGCCGAAACGCCGCGCCTCGACAGCGCCAGCAGGTCGGTGCAGACCTGGGCTTCCTCACGCCAATACCGGTCCAGGTACAGCAGCCCGTCGTCGGTCAGGCGCAGCACCGGCGGCTCGCGCAGCAGCCGGCTGGCCCGCACCGCCGCCAGCCACCCGGACGGCGCCGGCCACGGCAGCTCCGGTTGCCCGATGTCGGCGGCGACACTACCCAAGTCGACACACACCGATCCGCCGCGCAGCGCCCGCACCGCGACCGCCACCGCCAACGCCACCCGCTCGTCGGGTTCTCCGCCGAGTGCGCAGATCCGTTGCGCGATATGCACATCGGCGAACTCCAACACCTCGGCGGCGTGGAACACCTGCAGCAGGCCGGTGGCGCCGGTGGCGGGATCCGGGGCGGTCATGGCGCCCCTGCGTCGAGCAGATCCGACAGCGCCGTCACCAACGCGGCCGGCGGCCGCCAGCTGAACACCCCGGCCGGATGCCCGTCGAGCACCGGGGTGTCCGGCCCGCACATGCCGCGCACGAACAGGTACAGCACCCCGCCCAGATGCCGTGCCGGGTCGTACGCCGGTTGCCGCCACCGCAAAAACCGGTGCAGCACCGCGGCGTACAGCAGCGCCTGCAGCGGATAGTCGGAATGCAGCATCGCCTCGGCCAGCCGGGGATAAACGTAGTCGGCGGCGGTGTCGCCCAGGTAGTTGGTTTTGTAGTCGACCACCAGATACCGCGGCCCCGGCAGCCGCAGCACGGCGTCGATCGACCCGGACAGGTAGCCGCGCAGCGGCTGGTCGCCCAGCACCTCGGAGCGCAGCCGGTCCGCGTAGCCGGCCAGCGGGTCGTCGGCGGGCAGATGCGCGGCCAGCAGCGCCCCCACCTCGGCCAGCCGCAGATCCCGGGCCGCCCCGCGGACATCGCCGCCGGCCAGCGGGATCTCGAAGTCCAGCTCCCGCAGCCGATCCGGCAGCCGAATAGCGCGCAGCGTCACCCCGGACGCCAGCGGCCCCAACGAGGTCTCGTGCATGGGCAGCAGCGCGGACGCCAGCGCCGCCGGCTCGGCGTCCACCGGCCACCACGTCGACGCCGCCCGCACCTGCTGCTCCAGCTCGGCCGCCAAATCGGCGGCACCAGGGTCGGCGTGTTCGAGCACCGCGTGCACCAGCGACCCGAACGTCGCCCCCGCCGGCAGCGCCGCCATCGGCGACGGCACCGCCGCACCCACCGGCGCCGACACCGGAACCGCCTCGGTCTCGTCGTCGCGGGCGGCGACCTCGGCCTCGCTGGACACCGGAATATCCACGGCGGCGCGGATCAGCGCCGAATACGAGGTGCGCCGCCAGCCGGTGTCGATGGAGCGGTGAAAGTGCCGGACCGCCAGCTCGGTGGGCGGCGCCGGCGCCGGCAGCGGGGTGATCGGCGCGATCACCGAATCCTCCAGCACCGGGCCGCCGGCCGCGGCCCACCCCTTAAACCGGGCCAGCGCCTCGGCGTCCGACGGCTTGGGCTCGCAGCGGTCCGGGACCGTCGGCTCGCCGGGGCGGCGGCCGCGCAGCAGCCGGGACAGCCCGCCGTTGGGTTCGTCGAACGACGGCGCCCACCACGCCACCACCTGGGACTGCGCCCGGGTCAGCGCCACGTAGGTGAGCCGAATGTCGTTGCGGGCGGCCTCGGCTCGGCTGAACCGCCGGATATCGGGGGCGTCCGGGCCGCCGATGTGCAGGCAGCGGACGCCGGCGTCGTCGTGATACAGCGGGATGTCGTCGTCGAACACGTGCCGGTTGAACGCGAACGGCAGGTAGACGATCGGAAACTGTAATCCCTTGGCGCCCCACACCGTCAGGATTTGCACGGCGGCGGCGTCGCTGTCCAGCCGCCGGTTGCGTTGCCGGGCGCCGCTGCGCGCGCCGCGCTGCCGGCGCAGCCAATCCCGCAGCGCCGGCAGGCCCAGCCGGTCGCGGTGCGCGGCCTCGTGCAGTAGCTGCGCGAGGTGGGCCAGGTCGGTGATGGTGCGTTCCCCGCCGCGCTGCGCCAGCAGCCGCCCACCCAGGCCGGCCAGCTGCGCGGCCTCGAACACCGCGGCCGGGCCGCGCAGCCGCAGCTCGTCGGCCCAGTCCCGCAGCACCGCGGCCACCGCATCGGTCAGCGCGTCCCCGCCGGCGGCCAGGTCGGCGGCGGTGTGGCCGAAGAACACCGTCGCCGCGGCGGCGCGCACCAGTCCGCCGCGGTGCGTCTGATCGAACGCCTCCAGCAGGCACAGCCAGTCGGCGGCCGCCGCCGACCCGAACACGTCGGCGTCGCCGGTGAACACCGCCGCAATCCCGGCCTGCGCCAACGCCTCCTGGCACACCGCGGCGTCCTTGCTGTTCTCCACGATCACCGCGATGTCGCCGGGGGTCACCGGCGCGCCGGCGAAGGTGGCGGCGCTGGCCCGCAACGCGGCGACGTCGGCGGCCAGGTCGGCGGCGATGTGGGTCCGCAGCGCCGCCATCGGGATGACCCGGTCCTCGTCGACACCGAAGCCGGCGCGGCTGACCACCCGCAACCGAAACGGCGCACCGCACGGCGCCCCGGCCAGCCGGTGCCCGCGTATCGCGGCGGTGATGTCGTGCACGACGATGCGCGGATCCCCCAGCGCCGCACCGGCTAACACGGTGTGCACGGCCTCGACCAGCACCGCATCGCTGCGCCAGTTCACCGCCAGCGTGCACTGCCGCGCGGCGGTGCACGCGGCCTGCAGGTAGGTGTAGATGTCGCCGCCGCGGAACCCGTAGATCGCCTGCTTGGGGTCCCCGATCAACACCACGGTGGCGTGCCCGGCGAACCCGCGCTCGATCACCTGCCATTGGATCGGGTCGGTGTCCTGGAATTCGTCGACCATCACGATCGGCCAGCGCCGCCGCATCCGGTCGCGGGCCGCGGAGTCGGCGGGTGCCAACGCCGTCGCGAGCCGGCGCAGCAGATCGTCGTAGCCGAGCACCCCGAGCCGACGCTTGCGCAGCTCCAACTCGGTGAGCACGGCGGTGACAAACCGCAGCCGCACCTCGGCCGCCGAGCCGGGCTCGGGCTGCTGCGGGCGCAGCTGCGCGTACGGGTCGCCGACGGCCGCCCGGGCCAGCGCCAGCGCGTCGGGGTAGCTCAGCGCCGCCTCGTCGTGCTGGGCGCCGAACTGGGCGAGGTACAGGTCGTCGACGATCCGGGTCACCAGGTCGTCGAGGCTGTCCACCAGCTCCACCCCGGCGCCGGTATCCCCGGCGATGCCCAGCGATTTGAGCACCAGGTGGCAGAACTGGTGGGTGGTGGCGATGGTGGCGGCGTCGAAGCTGGCCAACGCGTCGCGCAGCCGGTCGCGCCGCCGCGCCCGCTCGGCGGCGCTGCCGGCCAGCAGGTGCTGGATCAGGTCGGTGGCGGGCTCGGCCCCGGCGCCGTCCAGGGCGGCCACGGTGTCCACCAGCTGGTCGCGCACCCGTTCGCGCAGCTCCCGGGTGGCCGCGCGGCTGAACGTGATCAGCAGCATTTCGTCGAGCGTGGCGTGGCCCTCGGCCAGATACCGGGTGACCAGCCCGGCCAGCGCGAACGTCTTGCCGGTGCCGGCGCTGGCCTCCAGCACCGTGGTGGTGCCGGGGGCGGGCAGCGGGCCGAGCAGGTCGAAACGCTCCATCACGACGACCGTTCCGCGCGCAGCAGCGGCAGCCACAGCCGCGCCGCCAAGGCGCCCAGTCGGGTGTCCTCGCCGTCGACCTCTTCGCCCGGGCGCGGTGGCCCCAGCAGCACCTCCAGCGCAGCCCGTGGGCCCCACACCTTTTCGTGTGCGGGCTCGGCGTTTTCGCCGGGGTAGCGCTGCGAGGACCACTTGCTGCCGGCGTACCACATCGGGTCGCGGCCGGCGTGGCGTTTCTCCGCCCACGCGAACGAGGTTTTCAGCGGCAGCGGCAGCGGTTCGCAGCGCCCGGTGTCGTAGAGCCGCACCAGCTCGGCCAGCGTGTCGCGGGGTTGTGGCGGCGGCCCGAGCAGCCGCTGACGGATCTGGTCGCCATCGTTGGCGCGCCCGATGCAGTGGGCGGTCCAGTCCCGGCCGGGATGCTGGGCGGCCAACGCCAGCAGCGTAATCCAGGCCTGCAGCAGGTGGGTGTCGCGCAGCTTGGCGTAGTGGACCGCCACCGTGGCGTCCCCGAACACCGGGGTGATGGTGCCGGTGAGCCGACGTCCGCCGCCGAGATCCACGTCGACGTCGTGGGCGTCCGGTTCGCCGAGCCGATACCGGCGCGCCGCGGTGGCCAGCCCGGCGGCGCGGTCCCGGATCTGTTTGGCCGCCCGCCAGCCCAGCTGCCCGGGCGGCAGGCAGCCGCGCCGCCACTCGGTGTCGATGGCCGCGGCGGGGTCCATGCCGCGCAGCATGTCGTGCAGCATCCGATCGCCCACCGCCCACTCCTGGCGGGCGTCGATCTGCACCGGCATGTCGTCGCTGACCTCGTCGACGTCGAAGGGCAGCGTGTAGTCCAGGGCCCGGAAAAAGCCCTTGACCGGGTCCTTGAAGAACCCGAGCAGATCGGCCAGCGCGACATCGGCGGGCTCCGGGGCCGGCAGCGGATCCGCGACGAACACGGGTGCGGGGCAGCGGGTTCCGGCGGCGGCCTGGGCGGCCAGCGGGGCGGTCGGGTCGAAGGTGAACGGCGCACCGGGGATCAACGCGCCCGGTTGCACGGTCTTGACGTCGAACGGCTGCAGCGGATGGTGTACGACGACCCGGTCGCGCACAGGGGCGCCGGTGGTGTGATCCAGGGCGTCGAGCAGCTCGGCCAGCGGCACCGCGGGCGGGCGGTGATGCCCGGTGTGCTCGTCGGCGCCGGTGTAGGTGATCACCAGGGTGTCGGCGGCCGCGCTGATCGCGTCCAGCAGCAATTGCCGGTCCTCGGAACGGATGTCGCGTTCGCCGGTCAGCGGGTCGCGGGCCAGCACGTCGTCGCCGTCGGGCAGGTCCAGCCGCGGGAACACCCCGTCGTCCAGGCCCAGTAGGCACACCACCCGGTGCGGCACCGAGCGCATCGGCACCATGGTGCACACCGTCAGGGTGCCGGTGCGGAAGTTGGCGCGGGTGGGCCGCCCGGCCAGGTGTCCGGCCAGCAGCGCCCGGACGTCGGGCAGCCGCAACAGCGTGTCGGCGCGGGCACCGGCGTCGCGCAGCACGGTGGCGAACTCGCGATGCAGGTGTGCGGCCGGCCAGGCGTCGTCGGTGTGGGTCAACGCCGCGACCCCGTCGCTTAGTGCCTGCATCCAGGTGACCAGCGGGCGGGCGCCGTCCAGCGCCGCCACCGCCGTCTGCAGTCGGTCCACGTATTCGGCCAGCCGACCGGCCAGCTCCACCCGGCTGCTGCCGACGTCGTCGAGCGGCAGCGCGGTGTCCAACCAGGCCCGCGAATCGTCAGACATCGCCACCCCGGTCAGGATGCGGTCCAGCCCGAACCGCCAAGTGTTGTGCACGATGTGGCCCAGCCCGTAGGGCTCGCGGGTGTGCGGGTCAAACCCCCAGCGGATGTTGGCGTCCCGCACCCAGGCGGTGATCTGGGTCAGGTCGTCGTCGGTGAAGCCGAACCGGGCCCGCACCGGGTCGGCGTGCGCGAGGTTGAGGACCTGGCTGGCGGTGGCGCGGCTGCCGGCGATGGTCAGCAGTTCGGCGGCCACCCCCAGCAGCGGGTTGGTGTGGGTGAGCGCCCGGTCGGCCAGCCGCACCCGCAGCCGATGCGCCGGATGCACGTCGCCGGCCCGCTCACCCAGCCCGAAGCCGGCCACGATCAGCGGGGCGTAGCTTTCGATGTCGGGGCACATCACCACGATGTCGCGCGGCTCCAGCGTCGGGTCATCGGCCAGCAGCCCGAGCAGCACGTCGCGCAGCACATCGAGCTGGCGGGCCGGGCCGTGACAGCTGTGCACCTGCACCGAGCGGTCGGTGTCGCTCAGCGTGCGCTTTTGCGGCCGGACGGCGTTGGCGCTCAGGTCGGCTTGCAGCCAACCCAGCAGCGTGTCGGGATGCGCTGCAGCGCCCAGGAATTCGTCGCTGGCCGGATCATCGGGCGGCAGCGCGCGTTGCAGCTCGCGCAGGTCGCGGCCGAGGGTTTGCAGCAGCGGGTGCCGGGCGCTATGCCGGCTGTCGTCGGCGACGCGGGGCACCGCGCCGTGGCTGTGCTGCAGCGCCCGCCACAGCGCATCGGAGGGGTGCGGCAGCCACAGGTGCAGCTCGTGGTGGGTGGCCAGCGCCTGCAGCAGCTCGACGTCGGTGCGGGTCAGCCGGGTGTGCCCGAATAGCGACAGCCGGGCCGGCAGGGTATCTGTCGGGGCCTCTTGCAGCCGGGCTTTGGTCTCTTCGTGCCGCTGGTGTGGGGG
>NZ_MLQM01000060.1:0-26291 GCF_001854525.1 Mycobacterium talmoniae | reverse complement strand
ACCCCCCCAACGCCCCCCCCCCCCCCCAACCGCGCCACCGGGCCCCGGTCACCCGCGATCAGCGGCGGCGCCGCGGTGGCGGCGTATGCCATCTCATAGGCGGCGGCGGCCGCGCGAGCCCGCCGGCCCGCCTCCTCGGCCGTCGCCGCGGTGGCGGTCAACCAGGCCACATACGGCGCGGCCGCGGCGGCCATGGCATCGGATGCCCTTCCCGACCAGCTCTCGCCGTGCAGGCCGGAAATCGCCGAGGAATAGCCCCGCGACGTCGACGCCAAGCGACCGGCCAACGCCTCCCAGGCCGCGGCCGCGGCCATCAACGGTCCCGAACCCGCGCCGGAATACATCCGGGCGGAGTTCACTTCCGGTGGCAACGCTGCATAATCCATCGCCCCCACCCAAACACAGCCCACCACCGCGGAGCATCCAGCCGACGGGCTCGGCGCCGGTCGGCACGTCCGGTGCTGGGGGCCGACCATGGATCCGGTCGGCAGCGCCACTAGCCACGCGAACAGCCCCCGAGGGCCGACACGAACGCGAGATGACCGCCGGGTGACCGGGTGTTTAAATCACAGTGAACATAAATCCGCGAAGACCTGTCGGTGCGCGCTGGTAGCGTCCGGCTCTGTCCCACCAAACGCCCCGGAGGTCGCCGTGATCCCCCACCCGCACCGGCCGCGGTTCCTCGCCGCCGCAGCGGTTGTCGGCGCCGTGAGCCTGACCGGGCTGCTCATCGTCGACCACGGGTGGGTCACTCCGGTCGCCACGTCGTCGGCGGCCCCGGCCGGCGGCGCCGATAACGAAGCGTTGGCCGCCCTGGACAGCCTGCCGATCAAGGGCCGCGCCCCCAAGACCGGCTACGATCGCGGACTCTTCGGCGAGGCGTGGAGCGATGACGTGACGGTGGCCGACGGGCATAACGGCTGCGACACCCGCAACGACATCCTGCGCCGGGATTTGGTCGACGTGCAGCTCAAACCGGGCACCAACGGATGCGTCGTGCTGTCCGGCACGCTGCACGACCCCTACACCGGCACCGTCATCGCCTTCCAGCGCGGCCGGGGCACCTCGCGGGCGGTGCAGATCGACCACATCGTCGCGTTGTCGGATGCCTGGCAAAAGGGTGCACAAGGCTGGGATGAGGCCACCCGACGCAACTTCGCCAACGACCCGGCCAACCTGCAGGCCACCGACGGGCCGATCAACGAGCAGAAGGAGGACGGGGACGCCGCAACCTGGTTGCCGCCCAACAAGTCCTACCGCTGCACTTACGTGACCCGCATTGTGACGGTGAAGGCCGCCTACGGGTTGTGGGTCACCCAAGCCGAGCACGATGCGATCGCCCGCATCCTGGCCGACGGCTGCCCCGCGGTCGCGGAGGAACCCGCCGAGCCGCCCGCACCGCTGGCGCCCGCGCCGCCGGCGGGGGACGGTGCCGGGGTCTACTACCCGAACTGCACGGCCGCCACGGCCGCCGGGGCCGCCCCGCTGCATCTCGGCGAACCGGGGTATCGCCCCGAACTGGACGGCGACCGGGACGGCATCGCCTGCGAGTAGCTCCGGTTGGCCCCAATCCAGTCACGGGTCGGTAACGGCCCTGGCGCGCGGCGCATCTCGTGTATGAGACTGCGTACTGGCATCGAGGGCGCACGGTCGCGCGCCGCGGGATTCAGTCAGCACAGTGTGACACTCGAATCGGCGCCCAACACAGTGAGGAAATCGGTGAGCGCTCCCGACGGTTTTCAAACCGACCGTTCTGAGTCCGAGATTGGTGACGCAACCGGACCCATCAGGGCGCTACCGGTGGAATCTCATCGCGGGCCACAACCGCAACCAACGGCAGCCCCTGGGGTCAAGACGCCCCAACCTTCGAAAACCAAGCCCTTGACACTTGTCGACGGTCCACCACCGGGTCGCCCCGGCGAAGCGGGCCGAAACGCGCCGCCGATCAATTTGCTGACCGCACAGCTACGTGCCGAAATTCTCTCGGCTCCGCGGCGGCATTCCGAGATCGGTTGGCGAAAATGGCTGTACCGGTCCAGTCTGGGTGTCATCAACGCGGGCGAGTCGCGTCTCGAGGCCGAACGTCGCAGTCTGCTCGCCACCGCAAAACGTCCCTGGCGGGGAATACACTCCGTGGTGGTGCTGGGCGGTAAGGGCGGCGTCGGTAAGACGATGGTGACCGCGGCGGTCGGCTCGATGCTCGCCGAGCTTCGGAGCAAAGACATGGTGCTGGCGACCGACGCCGATCCGGGGCAATCGGCGGACCTGGCAGCGTGGATCGACCCGACCGCCTCGTCAACGTTTGCGGACGTGCTAGCTCACAACGAGCCTGAGCGGAAGTTCGATCTCCGTTACTTCGTCGGTCAGAACCCGGAAACCGGACTCGACGTACTTGCCGCCAACGCGTACTCGGGACGGCCCCGCGGCGACATCGATGCTGACGTCTACACGCAGGCCCACCAGCGGCTGCAACGTCTTTACAGTCTGCTACTTACCGATACCGGGGTGGACTATTGGCATTCCGTGATGCCGGGGGTCTTGCGCTGCTCGAACGGTGCGCTGCTGGTGACCTCCGCCGTACCCGGAGGCGCTGAGGGCGCCATGCGAGCGATCGACTGGCTTGTCGCCGAGGGCTATCAGCATCTTGTCGCCCGAATGGTGTTGGTGATCAATCACGTTCGTGGATTCGACAGTCGTCGAGACCGGCGCACCACCGAACACCTGGTGGCGGGGATGACCGAGCAGTTCAATCGGTGGGTCTCACCCGATCGAATCGTTGGGCTGCCGTACGACCCACACATCGCGGCCGGCGGGCCACTGGACCTGAATCAACTGCAACCCGCCACGTGGCACGCCCTGCTGAAGGCGACGGCCGCCGTGTCGTATGGGCTCGCGACCGGTTGGAGCGCATAGCTGGCGATCCCGGCGAGATGTCCGACTGTTAGCCCGCGGACGGCGGGCGAGCCATGATCGTTGGCCGGAACCCGTATTTGGGCCCGGCACCGCCCGCGCCGGCGCCCGCGCCGGCCAGCGGCATCCCCCCGAGCAGGTTCCCGGCGCCACCGAGATCCGGCGATGCGGCGCTGACGCTGTTGATCGGTATCGAGGACATGGGGTTCAAGGCCGGGCTGGACGCCATCCAGGTGGGCGGCACCGAGAGCCGACCGGCCGCAGCCGCATTACCCAGCCCGGCGGCGATCGGGCCGCCGCCGAGCAGACCGCCACCCAGCCCGCCGACGCCCGGCACCCCCGCGGCGGCGGCCGCCGCGCCGTCGCTGGCCGCCTTGGCGGCTGCGGTCGCCGGCATCGCGGCCTTGGACAGCGCCACGGTGCTGTTCATGAAACCGGTGAGGAAGTGCGGGATCGCGACGCTGCTTTGAATCGCGCCGACGTAGGTCGTCCACGGGGCGAGCAGGTTCGCGATGGGTTCCCCGCTCTTGTACGTGAGGCCGAACGCGCTGTACAAGTCACTCAAGATGGTATCGATCGGCGAGGTCGTCGAACTCGCGGTGGTGGACGAGGTCGTCGACGCAGACATGGACAGGCTCTGCAACGCGTTCTGCACCGCCGAAATCAGTTGGCTGGTCTGTGAGTTGCCGGCGGTGCTGGCCGCTTGGCCCACCGCGGCGGCCTGCCCGGCTTCTCCGGCGGCGTTGGTAACCGGCTGCGGCGCGGTGAACGGGGTTACCTGGGTGGCGGTCGCCGACTGGCCCGCATACCCGTACATCGCGGCGGCGTCCTGCGCCCACATTTCCCCGTAGTTCGCTTCGGTTGCCGCGATAGCCGGGGTGTTTTGCCCGAGCACATTTGTCGATAGCAGCGTCTGCAGTTGGCTGCGGTTGGTGCTGACCTCGGACGGATGCACCGTCGCTGCCAACGCGTTTTCGTAGGCGGCAGCGGCTTCTCGGGCTTGGGTCGCCGCCTGCTCGGCCTGCGCAGCGGTGGTGTTCATCCAGTCCACATACGGCGCGACCGCATCGGCCATCGACGCCGACGCCGGACCGAGCCATTCTTCGCTGCTCAATCGGGTAATGATCGACTCGTAGCCGTTCGCCGCCGAATTCAACTCGGCCGCCAGCTGGTTCCACGCTGACGCGGCGGCCGTCAACGATGACGACCCGGCGCCGGAATATATGCGCGCGGAGTTCACTTCTGGCGGTAGGGCCCCGAAATCCATTGCTGCGTCCTTTAGCCAGCCGCGGCCGCGTTGGCCGACTCGGTGGCGGCGTACGACCCGGCGCTAAGTCCCAATGTCTTGACGAAGGCCTCGTGAATCGCGGTGGCCTGAGCGCTGACCTGCTGGTAGGCCTGCGCGTGCGCGACGAACAACAGTGCGGTCAGGGCCGAAACTTCGTCGGCGGCAGCGGGTACCACGCCAGTCGTGGGCGACGCCGCGGCGGCGTTCTGGGCAGCCACTCCGGTGCCGATGCCCTGCAGGTCGCCGGCGGCGGCGGTCAACGCCTCCGGCTGCGTGTTCACGAATGACATGAATTCCTCCTCAATGACCGTTAGCGCCAATGACCTTCGCGCAGACGTTGATGTTGTGACAGTAAACGGAATCATTCGGGTTGCCTATCGCATGCATCCTTCACCGACCGGTCACGCGGCGTTCATCGCGCCCTCGCCAACGGCTCACCGTGGCCGCCCTTCGGCCTCCTCGACGTCTGTGAGCTGCTGAAATAGGCTGGTATTGGCTATTCGCGGGGAGAATTGCCGGCCCAGATCGATCACCCTTCCCACCCGGGCGGGGTAAAAATCTGGCCGCGGATAAAGTCTCCCGATGCTCGATCTGGAGGCCCGCAGTTGGCTGAATCCCACTACGTAAACGCTTATTTGGCTGCTCCGCTGTGGGTGTCGGTACCCAGGCAGGCCGATGAATCGTCACCGCCCGCACACCGGTTGTGGACGTGGCGGTTGCAGCGAACCGTTCGGACGGCTCGGTGCGCCGCGGTGGACGGGGCGCTTATCCGGCGAACGGTGGGCGGGGTATCACGGTGTTGCGGAACCCATATCGGTTGACGAACCCATCGGCGCGTCGACCAGCACCGCTCATCGGTATTCCCCGCAGCAGCGCTCGCGGCTGGTCCGCGGCGGCATCAATGGTGCTCACCCGCAGCGGTGTAACTTCCGCGCTAGTCGCCGGAGTCGCGCTGACCCAACTCGGTGGCACCGACAGCCTGCCGAGCGTTCCGGCCCGTCCCACGCTCGCCGCGGCTGAACCGCGCAGCCCCCCAGCTGGGACGGCAGACGCGGGTGTGCTGGCCGGCGGGATAACGGGTTTCGCCACCCCCGCTGCACTGCTGGGGGCTGGGGACCCCATCAAAGACTTCCCGATACCGCCACTGTTGGCGGGAGTCGAAACGAGGCGTTGAATGATCTGCTCGCTCTTGGTCAGGTTTCCCGGAAGCTGCTTGATGTAGGTCTGCAGCTTGGCCCAGATGTCTTGCAGGGACGTCGTCGACGACGACGACGTCGACGACGACGATGACGTGAGTTGCTGCAGCGCTTGCTGCGCCGAGGAGACCAGGTGCGAGGAACTGCTTTCCTGGCTGCTCTCGGCGGCTTTGGCGACCGCATCCTGTTGGAGCGCCGACCCGTCCTCGTTGCTGGTCTGCGGCGGTGTGGCGAAGGGGGTTACCGTCGTCGATGCGGCCGACGACGCGTCCGCGTAGCTGTACATCACCGCGGCATCCTGTGCCCACATTTCGGCGTAATGCGCTTCGGTGGCGGCGATGGCCGGGGTGTTTTGACCGAAGAAGTTCGTCGCGACGAGGGCGGCCAGCAGACTGCGGTTGGCCGCGATCTCCGCCGGCGGCACGGTGGCCGCGAACGCGGTTTCGTAGGCACCGACCACCGCTCGGGCGTGGGCGGCGGTCTCCTCGGCTTGGCTGGCGGTGGCGCTGAGCCACGACACATAGGGCGCGGCCGCGGACGCCATCGCCAGCGACGCCGGGCCGGTCCACACGCCAGTCGTCAGCCCCGAAACCACCGATTGGTACATGGTGGCCGCCGTGTGTAACTCGGCGGCCAGTTGGTCCCAGGCCGATGCCGCGGCCAGCAGCGGTGTCGAGCCGGCCCCGGAATACATACGCGCGGAATTGATCTCCGGCGGCAGCGCTCCGAAGTCCATTGCTCAATTCCTCCTCATGCCGGCACTCGACGAACCGGTCCCGTCGACCAGACGGTCACCGCTGCGGTCGGCATTTCCGGTCGGGGGCGACGGCGCCGACCGATCGCGCTGGCGGATGCCCGCCAGCGTCGATGACCGTGTCCATCGGTTATCGAGGAGGTTAAAGGACCACGTCGTCGGCTGCCCGCGGCCGCCGCCAGCTGATCCACCCGGTTGCGCCGCCGCTGCGAACCCGATCCAGCCGAATGCGCGACCGCCGGAAGGCGCCGCGAGCTGGTGAAACGCGCCACCGCCGTGGTGGTCTGCGGCCAGTGCGGTGCCCGGTCGGGTCATCGGAGGTGAATAAAATCTGAACGCGAGTAAACCCACGGCGTTAGCTCCAGCGGAATGCAGCGTCGAGGGTCAGCGTCCGCTCCGCCTTCGGATACCACCCCTGCGGCGCGTGCTGGCTGGTGTGCAGATAGCACTGCACCCGCACCTCCCGGCTGCCCGGAGTGAACGTCAACAGCCGACTGATCGGCAGCGTGGTCAGCGGCATGTGATGCCGGCTCAACGAGGCCACGTTGAGAAACCAGGTGCCCCAGCGCCGCTCGATGTGGGTCTTGCCGCCGTACCCGTCGTCGGGGTGGGTATGCGTGTGCCCAGCGAGCCACAGCCCGACGCGTCCCGGGTGTTCGGCAAGGAATTCCTCGAAAGCGGCTGAGTCCGGGTTACTGTCGACCCAGTACAGATACGACGCCCCCTGCGGGGTGCCTTGCTCGAAGTAGCGGTGGTAATGCTCTTCCCACTGTCCGTTTGCGCCTTTGCGCACGCCCTCCCATTCGCCGGAGGCGACCGTGGTGTTCTTCAGGACGTAGTGGTGTACCGACACGATGATCGCGTCGGGATTGTCCAGCACCATCTGCTGCCACCAGGCGAAGGTCTCCCCGCTCACCACGCCGCCCGGGTTTCCGCCGAGGGTGCCGCGGCCGACGCGTTGGGTCGGCTCATTGCGGTCACTCATCATCAAGAACAGCAGGTTCCCGACTCGGAACGAATACCGTTCCCAGGTTCCGGTCACCGGATACCGGCGAGCTGTCGGGTCGACGCCGGAGTATTCGGTGTGCTCGCCCAGCGGGTCGACCCACTTCTGCCACCACCATGCTTCCGGCTCCCCCAGGCCGCTTCGGTCGTGGTTGCCGCAGACGCTGTAGACATCCTCGCGGCGGTGGCTGCGCAGCACGGAGAATTGCCGCCTGACCTCGGCGCCCTCGGCATCGTCGGGCAGGCTGTGATGCGCCCCGGACATATCGCCCACGTCGACGGCGATGTCCCAGGGCACGGCGGGGCCGCCGTCCGCCCCGCCCGACTCGGTCTGCGTGATGGCCTCGGCGAGGCTGTGCCGACCAAAGCGCTGGTCGGTCCCCACGTGCGCATCGCCAAATGCCCACAGCCGAAACGGTGTAGATGGTGACTCGGGTGGCATAGCTCGATCAGCTCTTTCTGGTGTGTGCAGCCTCAGCCATTGCCGGACTCGGCGAGACCGCGGCGTCGACGGATCGCCCTATCCGCCTGGGCGAACCCCGTGTCGATGATCATTCCGACCGCCAGGATGACGATCATGATGGCGATCGCGGACGGCATGTCGCTCAGGTTCTGGGCGTTGTTGAGCAGCACGCCGATCGACGGCGTGTTGGCCATGACGACGAGTAGCTCCCCGGCCATGAGGCTGCGCCACGCGAAGGCCCACCCTTGTTGGAGTCCGGCGAGAACCATCGGGAGGGCGGCCGGCAGCACTAGATACCGGTAGCGCACCACGCCGTCGAGGCCCATGGTTGTCGAGGCCCGTAGCAGCAACGGTGGGATGTGGTTGACTCCGGCCGTCACCCCGTTGGCGATCGAGGGGGCTGCGCCGATCACGATCACAAACACGATCGCCGAGGTGCTGAGTCCGAAGAAGATGATGGCGAAGGGAAACCAGGCGATGGCCGGCATCGCCTGCACCGCACTGATGATCGGCCCGAATCCCACCCGCACGATCCGGTGTCGTGACACCACCACACCGAGCGCGGTACCGATCACGACCGCGATGCTGAAACCCAAGGCGGCCCTGGTCATCGTGGTTTGCAGGGCGTGCCAGAGCACCGGGGTGTGCCATTGCTGCCACAGGTTGGTGACAACGGTCGCCGGGCCGGGCAGCACCGACGACGGCTTCCAGCCGCTTAGGTACACCAACTGCCAGGCGGCTAGCACGAGGGCGATCGCCAGCAGGTTGGCGCCCACCGCCCGCAATCCGCGCCGGGCCAGGGACCGGCCGCGGGCCCGCTTTGAGTCCGCCCCGTCCGGGCCGCGGTTCAGCACGGCGGCTTCAGCGGTCATCGCAAACCCGTTGTAGCCGAGCGGTGATCATCGCGGCTACCTCCGCCATCACCGCGGTGTTGATCTGTCTGGGCCGCGCAACCGGCACGGTGAATTCGGCGACGATCCGCCCGGGCCGGTTGCTCAGCAGCACGACGCGGTCACCGAGCCGGGCCGCTTCGCGGACGTTGTGGGTAACGAACAGGACCGTCAAGTGTCGATCCTGGCAGATGCGTTCGAGTTCCCCGTGCAGCAGATCGCGGGTGATCGCATCCAGCGCCCCGAACGGCTCGTCCATCACCAGCACGTCCGCGTCTTGGGCGAGTGCCCGTGCCAGCGCGACGCGTTGGCGCATGCCGCCGGACAGCTGATGGGGGCGCTTGTCGGCGAATTCGATCAGGCCCACCGTGTCGAGTAGATCCACCGCACGTCGGCGCCGCTGCCGCTTGGGCACCCGGCGCGCCCGCAACGGAAGTTCGACGTTTTCCGCCGCGGTCAACCAGGGGAACAGCGCGGGTTCCTGAAACATCATCGCGACCCGACGACCGTCGGTATCGACCCGCCCGGAACTGGGCCGATCCAGCCCGGCAATGAGCGACAGCAAGGTGCTCTTCCCGCACCCGGACGGGCCCACCAGACAGACGAACTCGCCGACATCGACGGTCAGCGAGATGTGCTCGACCGCGACAACCGGCGAACGTCCCGCCCGGTAACTCTTGCCGACATCGCTCAACCGAACCGCGATCCCCGCGGTCGTCGGTTCTTCCACCGCAACCAATTGCGGACGTGCGATACCGGTCATTCGGGCACCTCCGGTTTGCCCGAAGCCCGCAGGACTTCGTTCAGCAAGCGGCTGTCGAAGATGCCCTGCAGGCTCAACGGTTCCAGCAGACCCAGCGCGACCGCCTTGCCCGCCTGGTCGTTCAGTGAAGCCATGTTCGGGTCGTTGGTGAACACGGTCTCCTGGAACGAGGCCGTGACGAGGTCGGGCTCCAATCCCTTGCCCAGTGCCTTGGCCAAAGCAGCATTGGCGACCTGCGCTGCGCCGTCACGATCATGGTGGATCAGGTCGTCGGCCGCGACCTGGCCGCGCAACAGTCCGCGGACCGCGTCGGGGTGAGCGTCGAGGAACTGCTGTCGCACCACCAGGACGGTGATGGTGCCCGGATCCGACCATAGCCGCGTCCCGCCCGCCTGGAGTAGCTCCACGTCGTAGGGCGCCGACACCAGCGCGCCGGCAATCTGGTTCGTCTGGAACAGCTGCAGATAGGCGGACTCGGGTGTGGTCGGTTTGATCGAGACATCCCCGCCGCCTTGGGTGTTGGTCTGGAGCCCGTGTTCGGCGAGCCAGTGACGCAGGCTCACATCCTGGGTGCCGCCGAGCGCGGGGTCGGCCACCGTCTTGCCGCGAAGGTCTTGAGCGGTGGCGATTCCCGGTTTGACGACCAGTGAGGTGCCGCCGGTCGCCGAGCCGGAGATGATCTTGATGGCGCCGCCCGACTTCTGCCAGGCGTTGACGGCCGGGTTGGGTCCGACGTAGGCGGCGTCGAGCCGTCCGGCGAGCAGGGCCGTCACTTCGTCGGTGCCTCGGCTAAACGGCTGCACACTCAGATCGACGTCCGCGCCCAGATTGCCGCTGAAGAAGCCCTTCTCGATCGCCACCAAGGCCGAGGCGTGGGTAATCCGTGTCAGATAGCCCAGCCGCAGAGTGACACCCGAGGTCTGCGAAGCCGGATTCCCGCATCCGGTCGCGGTGAGTCCCAGCACAATGCCCAAGGCCAGGGCCAGGGTTGTGGTCAGGCGGTGCGGCACATTGTCTCCCCGGGGATTTCGGCGGATGGATAGCCAGACGATTCGACGACGGCGCGCGAATTACACGCGCGCAGTCGACACCCGGCCCGGACAGCCGACACGCGGGATGCGATGCCGACCCGGCATGGCGTGAGAATCGGTCGGCATCAGTTATTCCCCACGAGGCGGTGGACGAACAGCGGACTGGTCCAGACCTGATGACCGTCGGATTGCTGTGCCCGCAAGTACGTGGCGCTGTGTCCGATCGGCAACCCAAGGTTGAGCCCGCCGGTCACCGTGACGGGCAGCGCCGCCGGATCGGCGATACGTTCCAGGCGCAGTTTCAGGTCCAGGCCGCCCATCGCGATTTCGCGACGGCCGTGGTCTATCAACTCGGCGCCAGTCACCGCCAGCTGGGCGCGCCGGTCGTCTTCGAGCACCCTGGTTTCCAGGTCGAAACGCGCGCGACGGAGGTCACCAAGCCGCAACACCAGGCCGATATCGGAGCCGTAGGTGGTGGTACGCCAGCTGGTTTGGGCGCCATCGAGGGCGAAGTGCTGCTCGGGGTGTGTTGCCGCCCACGACGCAATCTCCTCGACGGTGGTCCCGGTGATCCGCAGGCTGCCGACCCACGTCGCCCAGCGGTAGCGATCCCGGTGTCGGGCCCCGCCCCAGCGAACGCGGACCAGCGTATCGGACAGACCGACCTCCGCACCAAAGTCCCGCCGCCACACCGCTCCGCTGGTATCGAGGACCTGCAGCCGCTCCCAACCACTGGTGCCATAGAGCGCGTACTCGGCGCTCAGCTCCGCTGCGCCGGTGACGATATCATCGCCCATCCAGTGGTCACCCGAACGCAGGAGCGCTACCGCACGAGCCCCGGTCGTTGCCCAGGTGCGGCGCGCTCGCAGCGCGCGGCCGACGTCACCGGCGGTGAGTGCGGGCGTGAGCCCACCGGTCACACCGCCGAACCCGCCGAAGATATTGGCGCCGGGTGCGCCGCTGCCGGGCCGACCCCGGTGCTCATCGCTGGCAGCGCTGGCACCCAGGCGTAGCCCGCGCCGCAGCGCGTCCTCGAGAAACCACGAGCTGGTCCCCCACGTGGAGTGCACTTCGATCAGCCGCTCAAGTTCCGGGTGATGCCAGTCCGGTGTCGCTCGGCGGCCGCCCACATGCGGGATCAGCAGGTACGATTCGGGGTCTTTGTCATAGGCCGCGTACAACCGGGTGATCGGCCAGGTCTCCGGGACGGGAACGCTGCTGGACATGTCCTGGTGCCATTCCAAAGACCGCGCGATCGTGGTGTCCTCGCCCAGGAAAACCACATTGTGGTCGCCGCCCGCGCCCGCCGTACCGCACCACTCGACCCCCGGGTAGCAGACAAAGCGACCGTCCTGGGATGCACGGCGGCAGGTAGCAACCACCTCCGCCCACGCCGCGTCGGTGATCTGGAAGTCGTTGGCGGTGTAGCCCAGCACATCGAGTGCACCGATGTCACGGCCGAAGGCGAGATTCCAGTCGGTGCTCTGGGTTCCGACCGTGTCGTTGGAATGCACGTGCAGGTCGGCGAAATATGCTCGCGGTGCTGGAAAGTCGGGGTTGACGTCGAGATAGCAGACCGCGGATTCGCACAGGTGCGCGTCGGACTCGACGGCGACGTCGATCCGGGCGGTCTGAGCCGGCACGACGAGGGTGGCGCTGGCCCACCCATGGTCGGGCGTGTGGGCGGTTGCCAAGGACCTCCCGTGCGCGGAGGCCCGGAGTGTCGCCGGGATATCGCGGCAGGCGTTGCCCCACCGGTCCTGCAGGTGCGCGCGCAACGCGACGTCGGGCTGCTGCCCACTGGTGAGTCGCGGTCCATGGACGACGAGACGCTGCGGCGGCCCGGGGGTTATCGCCAGCCGGCACCCACCGGCATGGGCCATCCGTGAGGTCCCCAGCGCGTCCACGAAGAGCCGGATCTCGAACTCATCCTCGACGAACGTCTGGACCCTGGTGCCGGGGCCGCCGAAACGGCGGTCGCCCAGCCGAATCTCGATGACATCGCCCGGAGATAGGAACCCGTCTACCGCGTGCACCAGGACCGACTTTTGGAAGGGACGTTCGCCGCCCTTAACGTCGTAGCGGGTCTCGAGGCGAGGTGCGGTGCCCGCATCGTCCCCCGGTGCGGCGCCGAGCCGTGTTCGGCTGATCAGGCGCGCAGAGGCGAAATCCCTCGCGCCCGGGTCGACAGTCTGCAGGTCCCAGTCCGAGTAGTAGCGAAAGCACAGTTTCAGCCATCCGCTGTCGGCGATTCCGGACCGGCCAACGGTGTAACGCAGCACCAGTTCTTCGATCGCGCCCGCGACGGCCGTGTCCGTCGAGCAGGTGAGCGTCCCGAGGAACGGCACAGCGTCGAACTCCGCGGTAATCCGGTCGCGCACGGCCGCCGTTGAGCAGTCGTGGCTGTCCAGGTGGCGCTGTGCACGCACGGACACCGCTGCGACCGGTGGCGGCGTTGGAGACATGCCAGCCATTCTGTGCCCCATCGACCTACCAGTCCAACGCATAGATATGATCGGATTAATCATTGAAAGTGAACGATCATGAACCTTCAGCAGCTCCGTTACGTGATCGCGTTGGCGGAAGTGCAGAGCTTCACCAAAGCCGCCGAGGGCCTGTTCGTCGTGCAATCGGCGTTGAGTCAGCAAGTTCGCAAGCTCGAAGACGAGCTCGGCGTCCAGCTCTTCGAACGCACGACACGGTCGGTTTCGCTGACTCCCGCCGGCGAGTCGCTGCTGCCGCTGTTCCAGCAGGTGCTCGCCGGAGTGGACCAGATCAAGATCGATGCGCAAGCGATGAGCGGCATCATTGCGGGTCGCCTCACGGTCGGCATCATGGAGGTGCCCTCCGAGAATCTGGATGTCGCCGCCCTGATGGCAACGTTTCACGCCCGCTATCCCGACGTCCGGGTGACGTTGCGCAGCGGCGGTAGCGACCTGCTCGTTAACGCCATTCGGGACCGCAAACTCGATGTCGCGATCGTCGGGTCAAACGCCGTCGCCGCTGGCCAGCTCGTCTTTATCCCGTTGTTCGTCGAGCCGCTGGTCGCGGTCTTGTCGGCTCAGCAGCCGCTGGCGACCCAGTCGTCGGTGTCGCTGCGGGAGCTGGCGGACCTTCCGTTCATCGACTTTCCGCCCGGTTACGGGCTCCGCCACGAGACGGACCGCGGATTCACCCACCTGCCGCGAGGGGTCGCCTTCGAAGTCACCCGGGTCGAGGAGGTCATCCAGTTCGCCCGCAAGAACCTCGGGGTGGCGCTGTTGCCGGAGTCCGTCGCCCGGTCGCGTGCCGACGGTGATCGGGATCTGGCCATTCTGCCGCTGCGAAATGCCGACCTGCACCGGCAGGTTCATCTGGTGACGCCGGCCGGGGCCGGGTCGGCCGCCTGCCGAGCATTCGTGCGCTGCGTCACCGAGCATGTTGGGCAGGGCACGAGGTAGCAGCGGTTTCGTTCACCGCAATTCAAACCATTGTTCGCTGCACAACATGGTCCTACCGTCGCATTCGACTGTGCCGCAGCGCTGCTGGCGCGATCATGCCAGCGAAGCCACCGCCAAGAGGACGACTCAACCTGTGAACCTGTCCAGTACGCCGACCTTGGTGTCGACGCTGCGGCCGCGCTCGGCCTGGGCCGCGATGCGGGTCGTTTCGCCGGTGGCGCTGCTCGTGGTGTGGCAGCTGGGCAGCGCGCTGGGTGTGATCCCGCAGAATGTGCTGCCGGCGCCGTCGCTGATCGCGGAGGCCGGCTGGGAGTTGCTGCGCGACGGACAGCTGGCCGACGCGCTGCGGGTATCGGGGGCCCGGGTGGCCGAGGGCCTGCTGCTGGGCGGCCTGATCGGCACCGGACTCGGTATCGCCGTGGGGCTGTCATCCTGGTTCGAAGCCGTCGCCGACCCACCGCTGCAGATGATCCGCGCGCTGCCGCACCTGGGCCTGATCCCACTGTTCATCCTGTGGTTCGGCATCGGTGAACTACCCAAGGTGCTGCTGGTGGCACTCGGCGTGATCTTTCCGCTGTACCTCAACACTTTCTCCGCAATCCGGCAGGTCGACCCGAAGCTGTTCGAAACCGCTCGGGTGCTTGGCTTCTCGTTCTTCCAGCGGCTCAGCACCATCATCATCCCCAGCGCGACGCCCCAGGTGCTGGTGGGACTGCGCCAATCATTGGCCGCGGCCTGGCTGACGCTGATCGTCGCCGAGCAGATCAACGCCGACAAGGGCGTCGGCTATTTGATCAACAACGCACGCGACTTCCTGCGCATCGACGTGATCATCTTCGGGCTGATCGTCTACGCGCTGCTCGGCATCATCACCGACGCGATCGTGCGGGTTCTGGAGCGCCGAGCAGTGAGGTACCGATCATGACCGTGACGGCCGAGCATTCCGACGTCCGCGCCACCACCGTGGCCGCGGAGCTGCGCCGGGTGCACAAGTGGTACGGCAAGCAGCACGTGCTCGACGATGTGTCGCTGCGGGTCGGCCGCGGCGAGATCATCGCGTTGCTGGGTCGCAGCGGATCGGGTAAGTCCACGGTGTTGCGGGTCCTGGCCGGGCTCTCCGGTGACCACACCGGCGACCGCGTCGTCGCGAGCCCGCCCGCGCTGGCATTTCAGGAGCCGCGGCTGTTCCCGTGGCGCACCGTGCGCACCAACGTCGGCTATGGCTTGACCCGTAGCCGGTTGCCGCGCGCCGAGGTCGTCGCCCGGGCCGAGGGGGCGCTGCGGGATGTCGGCTTAGCCGACCGCGCCGACTCCTGGCCGCTGACCTTGTCCGGCGGTCAGGCACAACGCGTTTCGCTGGCCCGCGCCCTGGTCGCCGAACCGGAACTGCTGCTGCTCGACGAACCGTTCGGTGCGCTCGACGCACTGACCCGGCTGAGCATGCACACCCTGCTTTTGCAGCTGTGGAGCCGACACGGATTCGGGGTGCTGCTGGTCACCCACGACGTCGATGAGGCGGTCGCGCTGGCCGACCGGGTGCTGGTGCTGGAGGCCGGGCGAGTCGTGCATGAACTCGACATCACCGACCCCCGGCGGCCACCGGGCGATCCGCTGGCCAGGACCGACCACTACCGCGCCGTCCTGCTCGACCAGCTCGGCGTGCGGAGCTAAGGAGATCGATGTCGCGACGACGTTATACGGCAGTTCTTTTAGCCGTCGCCGCCTTGGCGTTGCCGGGGTGTGTCTCCCGCCAGCACGGTGCCGGGCCGGCGTCGGCCCCCGCTCCGGTTCCGCTGTCGGAGCTGGCCGACCTGACGTTGAACGTGGGCGACCAGAAGAGTGTGGGCACCGAGGCGATGCTGCGCGCCGCCGGCGCGCTCAACGGGCTGCCGTACAAGGTCAGCTTCTCCACGTTTTCCTCCGGGCCGCCGATGGTCGAGGCCGCCACCGCCGGCAAGATCGACTTTTCCATCACCGGGGACACCCCGCCGATATTCGGCGCGGTCGCCAACGCCCGCATCAAGGTGGTGTCGGCCTACGACGGCGGCGGCCCCGGTGACCAGATCCTGGTGCACAACGATTCCGCGATCCAGTCCGTCGCCGATTTGCGCGGCAAGACCATCGCGCTGGCCAAGGGCAGTTCGGCGCACGCCAACGTGCTGGACCAGCTGGACAAGGTCGGTTTGAAGCCGGACGACGTCCACCTGGTGTTTCTGCAGCCCGCCGACGCGTTGTCGGGATTCCGCAACGGCCAGGTCGACGCCTGGGCGGTGTGGGATCCCTACACCGCCCAAGCCGAGCAGCAGCTGCCGGTGCGCGGACTCGTCGCGCGCAAACACAAGTATTCGTTCGGCATCGCGTCCAACCAGGCGCTGACCGACCCGAAACGCAACACCGCCCTGGCCGACTTGGTGGCGCGCTACGCGAAGGCCGCGGTGTGGGCGCGCGAGCATCCCCAGGAATGGGCCGCGCAATACGCCCAATCCGCGGGCATCGACGCCAGCGTCGCCGCGGTGGCGCAAGGCCGTACGCTGCGGCAGCCGATCCCGCTGGACGACACCGTGGTCGCGGCGGAGCAGCACCTCACCGAGCTGCTGGCGTCCTCCGGCCAGATCCAGTCCGCGCCCCAGTTCGTCAATTGGGTGGACCGCCGCTTCGATAACGCCCCGGAATCCCGCTGATCCACTACCGATAGGACGTTCGTGACCGCCAAGTTCTTCTGGTTCCTGCCCACCAACGGCGACAGCCGCTCGATCGTCGGCGCCTCCCACGCCTCGACGCACCACACCATTCCGGACGGGTACCGCGCGCCCAGCCGCCGCTACCTGGCCGAGGTGGCCCGCGCGGCGGACCGCCTCGGCTACGAGGGGGTGCTGACCCCCACCGGGACCTGGTGCGAGGACGCCTGGTTGACCGCGTCGGCGCTGCTGGCCGAAACCGAGCGGCTCAAGTTCCTGGTGGCGTTCCGGCCGGGGTTGGTGCCGCCGACGCTGGCGGCGCAGCAAACCGCCACCCTGCAACGGTTCTCCGAAGGCCGGGTGCTGCTCAACGTCGTCAGCGGCGGCGACGACACCGAACAGCGCCGCTTCGGCGACTGGCTCGGCCACGACGAACGCTATGCCCGCACCGCCGAGTTTCTACGGATCGTCACCTCGATCTGGACCCAGGAATCGGTGGACTTCACCGGCGAGCACTACCGCGTTCAGGACGCCCGGGTGTCCGCGCCGCCGGATCCCCTGCCGGGCATCTATTTTGGTGGCTCCTCGGCGGCCGCCTTGCCGGTCGCGGCCGAGTTCGTCGACGTCTACCTGACCTGGGGGGAGCCACCGCAGGCGGCCGCCGCCAAGATCGAGAAGGTGCGCGCCCTGGCCGCCGCCCGCGGCCGCGACATCCGGTTCGGCATTCGGCTGCACACCATCAGCCGCGACACGTCGGCGGCGGCGTGGGCGGTCGCCGACGAACTGGTTCAGGAACTGAGCCCGGAGCAGATCGCGAAAGCCACGGCGCTGCACTCGCGCTCGGAATCCGAGGGGCAGCGCCGGATGACCGCGTTGCACGGCGGCCGCGTCGACAAGCTGGAGATCTACCCGAACCTGTGGGCGGGGGTGGGTCTGGTCCGCGGCGGCGCCGGCACCGCGCTGGTGGGCAGCCACGAGGAAGTCGCGAACCTGATCTGGGAGTACTACTCGCTGGGGTTCGACGAGTTCATCCTGTCCGGCTACCCGCATCTGGAGGAGGCGTACTGGTTCGCCGAAGGCGTGCTGCCGATCCTGCGCCGCAAGGGTGTCGCCTGATACCCGCGAGCAGACGCAAAAGCCCCCAAATCTCCGTGGATTTGGGGGCTTTTGCGTCTGCTCGCGCCACGGCTGCAATCGCGCTGCACCTAAACCTAGCTCGACGCACCGGGATACAGCTTACTGGTGGGGTGGTTTCTTCTGCACCGGTCGCCGCCCTCCCCGAACATATCGGCACCGCCAACGAGACGTCGGCGACGACGCTGCGGACGTCGCTGGTGGCCAGCCTGCTCGGTACCACGATCGAGTGGTACGACTTCTTCCTGTACGCCACCGCGGCCAGCATCGTGTTCAACCACACGTTCTTCCCGGATCAAAGCTCGTTCGTCGGCACCCTGCTGGCGTTCGCGACCTTCGCCGTCGGATTCCTGGTCCGGCCGATCGGCGGATTCGTGTTCGGCCATGTCGGTGATCGCATCGGGCGCAAAAAGACGCTGGCGCTGACCATGTTCCTGATGGGTGGGGCGACCGCGCTGATGGGTGCGCTGCCCACCGCCGCCCAGATCGGTGTGCTGGCCCCGATCCTGCTGTTGGTGCTGCGGATCGTCCAGGGGTTCGCCCTCGGCGGTGAATGGGCCGGCGCGGTGCTGCTGGCCGTCGAGCACAGTCCCGCGCACCGTCGCGGCGTCTTCGGCAGCATTCCGCAGGTCGGTCTGGCGCTCGGTCTTGCGCTGGGCACCGGGGTATTCGTGCTGCTGCAGCTGGCGCTGCCCCCGGACGCGTTCGAAACCTACGGGTGGCGGCTGGCGTTCGCGTTCAGCATCGTGCTGGTGATCGTGGGCCTGCTGGTGCGGTTGCGGGTGACCGAGACGCCGGCCTTCGAGCGGATCCGCCGCCAAGGCCAACGGTCCGCGGTGCCGCTGCGGGAGATCTTCCGGCCGCCGACGTTGCGCAACACGCTGCTGGGCCTGCTGTCCCGGTGGGCCGAGGGCACCGCGTTCAACACCTGGGGGGTGTTCACCATCTCCTTCGCCACCGCGACGCTGCATCTGGGCAAGGTGCCGGTGTTGGTGGCGGTGACCGTCGCCGCGCTGGTGATGGCGGTGCTGCTGCCGCTGTCGGGGCTCTTAACCGATCGTTTCGGCGCTACGGCGGTGTACGCCAGCGGTATCGCCGCCTACGGAGTGGCGGTGTTCCCCTGCTTCGCGCTGTTTCGCACCGGCAGCATCACGCTGTACGCGGTCGGCATGCTGGTGGCGTTCGGCGTGATCCACGCCTGGTTCTACGGGGCGCAAGGCACCCTGTACGCGTCGCTGTTCCCGACCCGAACCCGGTACACCGGACTGTCGACGGTCTACCAGCTGTCCGGTGTGTACGCGTCCGGGCTGACCCCGCTGGTGCTGACGGCGCTGGTGGCGGCCAATCACCAACAGCCCTGGTATGCCTGCGGTTACCTCGCCGCGACCGCGGCGATCAGCGTGTTGGCCACCCTGCTGCTGCGCCGCGAACCAGAGCGTCCGTGACTGTGCGATTCCATACGCCAAAACGGCGTATCGCGTAGCAAGCCGCACAATCGGCGCGATTGCGCTAATCGAGCACGTGGTAGGCCGCATCGACCATCGAGATCGGACCGTTGCCGCGTTGGCGCGCCTTCCCGGTGATCCGCAGCATTTGGCCCGGGGCGATATCGGCGCCGTAGCCGGGCTCCAACATGACCCGCACGTCGCCGCTGTCGTCGCCGACGACGATCCACCGGAAGGTTCGCCGCCGTTTGGTGATGTCCTCGACCTGGCTGACCCGCCCTTCAATGGTGGCGCGCCGGCCCGGGATCAAACCCTCCACCGCGATCACCGCCGAGGAACGGCCCGGATGCTCGTACTCTTGGACGCTCTGCTGTTCACTGCGGGAAATCCGGGCCTGGATCTTGCCGACTTCACGCGCAACCCGCTGCTCGAACATGTCCGGATACGCTTGGGCGATCCGTGACTGCACGTCGTAGGGCACGATCGTCGCCGCCGCGTCGGGGATCCGGCTGACGGCGCGGGCGATCTTATCCGCGGTGCGGTCATGCAGCAGCCGGCCCAGCAGCGGCGCGTAGGTGCGGCGCGGCAGCAGCACCGTCACGTTGGTGTCCGGGTGCTCCTTCAGCGCCCGTGCGACAAGTTCTTGTGCGGCCCTGGTGATTTGCCGATCGGGGCAGTCGACGACACGCAACCGGGTGTCAAGGCCGAAATGATCCCAGCGCTTGCGCAACTGCGCGGCGTGCGACGCGTCGACCATCAAATGCACCGCGATCAGTTCGTCGGCCCGCAGCCCCCGGCCGTAGCGCAGCGCCTCAATCACCGCCAGATCGACGGCGTTCACCAACACGAACACCCGGTGGCGGGCATACTTGGTCAGTTCCGGGCGGTCGGTGCGGAACATCTCGAGAATGGCGGCCTCGGCGCGGTATTCGCGGTTCAGCCGGGTCAACACGAACACCAGCAACGGGAAGACCACGACCACCAGCCAGGCGCCCTCGGTGAACTTCGCCACCGCGAAGATCCCCACAATGATCGTCGACAAGACGCCCGCCGAGAGGTTGATCGCCAGCTTGTGCCGCCAGCCGGACTGACGATGGGTGAGATGGTGCTTGGTCATCCCGTACCCGGCCATCGCGAACCCGGTGAACACACCGATCGCGTAGAACGGCACCAGCGCGTTGACCGAGCCGCCGGTCACCACCAGCAGCGCCACCGACAGGGCGGTGAGCACGATGATGCCGTTCGAGAACACCAGGCGGTAGCCACGTTTGGTCAGCTGGCGGGGCAGGAAGCGGTCCTCGGCGACGAAGTTGGCCAGCGCCGGGAACCCGTTGAAGCTGGTGTTGGCGCCGGTGAACAAAATGGCCGCCGTCGACGCCTGGACCAGGACGTACAGCACGTCGCCGACGAGCCCGTGGCCGAACACCGCCCGGGCGATCTCCGAGAGCATCGACGGGTATTCGTCGACATACGGGGTGGCGTGGGTGACATGCGCGAGGTAGGCGACCCCGGCCAGCAGGAACCCGAGAATGCAGGCCATCGCGGTGAGCACCCGGCGCGCGTTGACGCCTTGCGGTTTCCGGAAGACGTTGACGGTGTTGGAGATTGCTTCCACCCCGGTCAACGACGAACCCCCGTTGGCGAAGGCGCGCAGCAGCACCAGGATCGTCGCGCCCATGACCAGCCCGCTGCCCTGATGAACCGGCACCGCCCCGGCGATGTGCTCGGGATCGTAGGTCGGCAACCCGCCGAAGACGCTGCGCGTCACCCCGACGACGATGGTCAGCGCGATCATGACCACGAAGGAATAGGTGGACACCGCGAACGGCAGGCCGGCCTCCCGCAGCCCGCGCAGGTTGGCGTAGCAGATCAGCAGCACCACCGCCACGGTGATTTCCAGGCTGTAGGGGCCCAGGACCGTCACTGCCGACACCACCGCCACCGTGCCCGCCGCCGCCTGCACCGCCACGGTAACCACGTAATCGATCAACAGCGCCGCGGCGGCGACCTGGGCGACGCGGGGCCCGAAGTTCTCCCGCGCCACCACATAGGAACCGCCGGCCCGGGTGTAGGCGATGACGACCTGCCGGTAGGAGGCGGCCACCAACACCAGGATCAGCAAAATGACCCCGGTGATGGGCAGCAGCAGCGCGAACGCGGCCAGCCCGGCATGCGGCAACAGCTCGATCATGATCTGCTCGGGGCCGTACGCGGTCGACGAGATGGCGTCGGGTGACAGCGCGCCCAACGCGACCGGGTTCGACAACCGCTCGGAGCTCAACTCCTCGGTGATCAGGGGTTTGCCGAGGAACACCCGCTTGACGACGTCGCTGATCGCCACCGGGATACGCGGCTGGGCCGACGAGGATGTCATAACCGCCCATCCTCGTCGCTGAATGGCCACTTACTGCACGCGTTTGGCGAAAAAGCGTGCACGAAGTGGCCACTCGGTGCCAGGTCAGGCCCGGGTCAGGACCGTTGCGCGCGGGCCTCCCAGATCACGTTCAGCGAGTTCGGGGTGTCCTCAAAGCGGCTGCCGTTCAGGTACAGCACCGGCGTATCCGGCAGCCCGGCCGCGGCGGCGTCGATGTCGTCGTCCTCGATGCGCGCCAACCCGACCCCGGCGGTGACATCGTGCAGAAACCGGCGGGCGTCCACCTCGGTGCGCTCGGCGAGGTCGGTCAGGGCCGCCTCGTCCAGGTCGCCGCGGTGCGCGACCAGCGCGTCGTGCATAGGCCAGAACCGTCGTTGGTCGGCGGCGGCTTCCAGCGCCAACGCCGCCGTGGCGGTGTCGTCGTCGTAGGTGTGGTGCCGGAACACCACACACACCGCGTCACCCATCCGGCGGCGCACGTCGGCCAGCAGCACCGCGGTGCGCTTGCGGTAGGTGTCGTCCATCGCCGCGTACACCACGATGGCCGTCGCCGCGGCGGCGTGCCCGCGGATGTGGTCCCGGCCGCGCTGGATGGGGCGTTGCAGGGTGACGCCGGCCGGGGTGGGCAGCGGCTTGAGGCGTTCACCGAGCCGAAACACCAGCCACGCCAAGCTAAACGCCAGCAGCGAGGCCAACAGCACACCGGTGCGGGCGTCGTCTTTGGCCACCCGGTCGGCGAACGCGAGATCGGCGACCAGCAGCGAGATGGTGAAGCCAATCCCCGAGACGGCGCCGACCCCGGCGATGCGCGGGAAGTCCAGCCCCGGCGCCCGCGCCGCCGGGACGAAGTACATGACCAGCTGCGCGGCCCCGGCGATGCCGATCAGTTTGCCGACCACCAGGCCCAGCACGACGCCCCAGGTGATGGTGGAGGTGACCGACCCGCGAATCCCCGCACCGGACAGCGATACGCCGGCGTTCGCCAACGCGAAGACCGGCACCACGACGTAGTTCACGTACGGCGCCAGCAGGTCCGACAGCCGCTGATTCAACGGCACGGCGTGGGCCAGGCTCATCCGCGCGTACCGGGCGCTGCGGGCCTCCGGCGCCTGCTGATAGAGGTGCGCGAACGCGGTGGCACCGGCCACGTCCCGGTCGCGGGGCGGATAGACCGGGATCAGCAGCGCGACGAGGACCCCGGCCAGGGTGGCGTGGATCCCGGATTCCAGCACCGCGACCCAGGCGACGACGCCGACGACCAGATACGGCGTCACCCGCCACACCCGGTAGTGCCGCAACAGCCAGATGCCGGCCAGCGCGACGGCGGCCACCGCCAGGGCCAGCAGATCCAGCCGGTTGGTGTAGACCCCGGCGATCACCAGCAGCGCGGCGATGTCGTCGACCACGGCCAAGGTCAGGATGAAGATCCGCAGCCGCGGCGCGTTCTTCGGCCCGACCAGCGCCAGCACCCCGAGCGCGAACGCGGTGTCGGTGGAAATCACCACCCCCCAACCGGTTACCGCGCCGGTTCCCCAGTTGACCAGCATGTAAAGCAGCGCCGGCAGCACCAGGCCGCCCACCGCCGCCACCACCGGCAGCATGGCCTGTTCCCGGTCCCGCAGCTCGCCGACGGCGAACTCGCGGCGGACCTCCAACCCGATGGCGAAGAAGAACACCGCCATCAGGCCTTCGTTGACCCATTCGACCAGCGGTAACGCCAGGTGCAGCGGGCCGGCGAGGATGCCCAGCTCGGTGTGCCAGAGCCCGTCGTAGCTGGCGCTGAGGTTGGCCCACACCACCGCGGCGACGGTGGCGATCAGCAACGCGACGGCCGGCAGGGTTTCGCCGTGGAACCGTTTGGAAATCTCGATGCGGCGCCGTAAGGAGGCGGACAGCGGAATGACGTGCGGGGACGGATTCACGCTTTGCAACTCACCTCAACGACCACCGGGTTTCAGCCTAGCCCACACCGCCGAGTGGGCAGTCGACGCACGCTTTTCGCGATTCTGCGGGCAATAAGTTCCCACTCGGCGCCGGGTTACCCCAGCCGGTGCGCCGCGGCGGCGATCCGCTCGTCGGTGGCGGTCAGCGCCACCCGCACGTGCTGGGTGCCGCCGGGCCCGTAAAACTCGCCGGGGGCCACCAGAATGCCGCGCTGCGCCAGCCATGCCGCCGTGTCGCGGCACGGCTCGCCGCGGGTCGCCCACAGGTACAGGCCCGCTTCGGAGTGCTCGATCACGAACCCGGCCGCCCGCAGCGCCGGCAGCAGCGCCTCCCGGCGCCGCGCGTAGCGGTCCCGCTGCTCGCGTTCGTGGGCGTCGTCGTCCAGGGCGGCGACCATGGCCGCCTGCACCGGGGTGGGCACCATCATCCCGGCGTGCTTGCGGACCGCCAGCAGCTCGGCGACCAGGTGCGGATCCCCGGCGACGAAGCCGGCGCGGTACCCGGCCAGCGACGAACTCTTCGACAGCGAATGCACGGCCAACAGCCCGCGGTGGTCGCCGCCGCAGACCGACGGGTGCAGCACCGACACCGGCTCGGTGTCCCAGCCCAGTCCCAGGTAGCACTCGTCGGAGACCACCAGCGCACCGCGTGCGCGGGCGGCGTCGACCGCCGCGCGCAACCGGTCGGCGTCCAGCACCCGCCCGGTCGGGTTGCTGGGCGAGTTCAGGTACACCAGGGCGGCGGACTGGCTCGGCGCGTCGGCGCGCACCACCTGTGTTCCGGCCAGCCGGGCCCCCACCTCGTAGGTCGGGTACGCCAGTTCCGGTACCACGACGACGTCGTCGGCGCCCAGCCCGAGCAGGGTGGGCAGCCAGGCGATGAGTTCCTTGCTGCCGATCACCGGCAGCACCGCCGCCTCGGTGAGCCCGGTGATGCCGTACCGGCGGTCGAGGGCGGTGACCGCCGCCTGCCGCAGCGCCGGGGTGCCCGCGGTGGCGGGATAGCCCGAGGCGGCGCTGGCCGCCGCCAGCGCGTCGCGGATGACCGGCGCGACCGGGTCGACCGGGGTCCCGACGGACAGGTCGACGATGCCGTCGGGGTGGGCCCGGGCCAGCGCGGTCGCCTCGGCCAGGGTGTCCCAGGGAAACTCCGGCAGTGCCGCCGACACCGGTCGGCGGTTCACCAAGCTGCTCAGGCGTCCTCGCCTTGCGGCGGCAGATCCTTGACGACCTGCGGGTCGTTCTCGGTCATCCCGACCTTGGAGGCGCCGCCCGGTGAGCCGAGTTCGGTGAAGAAGTCGGCGTTGAGCTGGGTGTAGTCACTCCACTGATCGGGCACGTCGTCCTCGTAGAAGATGGCCTCGACCGGGCAGACCGGCTCGCAGGCGCCGCAGTCCACGCACTCGTCGGGGTGGATGTACAGCATCCGCGCACCCTCGTAGATGCAGTCGACCGGGCACTCCTCGATGCATGCCTTGTCTTTGACGTCGACGCAGGGCTCGGCGATCGTGTACGTCACGAAGGTCTCCTCCATGTCCTATTCGGTGGCGTATCCGCCCCTCAATGCGGCCGCATTGGTTGCTGATACTAGCCGTCGCACATAAAGGCCTTCTACCGGGCCACGGTCGTTTTGCGCACTATGCGCGCAGGTGCAGTGCAACTAGTTGCATAGGACCCGCGGTCGCCCTTATGCTGCCCAGATGGCGCTGCCCCACGCGATCCTGGTGTCGCTGTGCGAACAGTCCGGCTCGGGCTACGAGCTGGCCCACCGATTCGACCGCTCGATCGGCTATTTCTGGAGCGCCACCCACCAGCAGATCTACCGCACGTTGCGGGCCATGGAGAACGACGGCTGGGTACACGTCACCCCCGTCACGCAGCAGGGCCGGCCGGACAAGAAGGTGTACACGGTGTCGGAGGCCGGGCGTGCGGAGTTGGCGCGCTGGATCGCCGAACCGCTGTCCGGGCGCGGCAACGCCGTGGTCGATGCACCGCTGCGCGATCTCGCGGTCAAGGTGCGCGCCACCTGCTACGGCGACGCCGAGGCGGTGCGCGCCCAGGCCGCCGCCTTGCGCACCGAACGCGCCGAGCGGCTGGATCTGTACCGGGCGCTGGAGAAGCGGCAGTTCCCCGACCCCGACGCGCTGACCGGTTCCGCATTGCATCAGTACCTGGTGTTGCGCGGCGGCATCCGCGCCGAGGAAAGCGCGATCGACTGGCTTTACGAAGTTGAAGAGGCACTGAGGTGAAAGCGGCGCTATGACTTCCGAGTACCCAACCCTGCTGTCCCCGTTAGATCTTGGCTTCACCACCCTGCGCAACCGGGTGGTGATGGGGTCGATGCACACCGGGCTGGAGGACCGCGCCGGCGACATCAACGCGCTGGCAGCGTATTTCGCCGAACGTGCCCGCGGTGGCGTCGGGCTGATCATCACCGGGGGGTATGCGCCCAACCGCACGGGCTGGCTGCTGCCGTTCGCGTCACAGATGATCAGTGCCGCCGACGCCCGGCGGCACCGGCGCATCACCGATGCAGTGCATGAGGCCGGCGGCAAGATCCTGCTGCAGATCCTGCACGCGGGACGCTATGCCTACCACCCGTTTTCGGTGAGCGCGTCGGCGATCAAGTCGCCGATCACACCGTTTCGGCCGCGCCGACTCTCCGCGCGCGGTGTGGAGCGCACCATCGACGACTTCGCGCACGCGGCGTCGCTGGCCGCCGAAGCCGGCTACGACGGCGTGGAGATTATGGGCAGCGAAGGCTACCTGCTCAACCAGTTCCTGGCGCCGCGCACCAACAAGCGCCGCGACGCCTGGGGCGGCAGCGCGGCCAACCGCCGCCGGTTCCCGGTGGAGATCGTGCGCCGCACCCGCGAGGCCGTCGGCGATGACTTCATCATCTGCTATCGGATGTCGATGGCCGACTACGTGCCGGACGGGCAGAGCTGGGACGAGACCGTGGCGCTGGCAACCGAAG
>NZ_MLQM01000059.1:0-26433 GCF_001854525.1 Mycobacterium talmoniae | reverse complement strand
CCCGGCTGCCCACCGCCAGGCCGCGGCGACCCCCCCCCGCCAGCGTCAGCACCGCCCCCCCCCCGGCCAGCACCGCCGCACCGACCCACAGCCACGGCCCCCAGGTCGCCAGCGGCCGCAGCCGCCCGGGCCGCAACCCGGCGGGCGGGGTGACGGTCACCGGGACCGTCACCGCCGTCGGCACCTGGACGTGGTGGTCCTCCAGCAGCTGGGCAAACGCGGGGTCGTTGAGCATCGGGGCCAGGTCGACGACCCAGCGGTCCTGCCCGGCCGGCGCGGCGGCGCCGATGAACATCCAGTCGTGCGCAATCCGATTGGCCTGCGCGAACTGCGGGCCGAACGCCGGGCCGGCGGTGTAGCCGGCGGCGACGTCGCGCACCAGCGCGGGGTCGACGTCGTAGCCGTGGTCGTCGATCAGCGCGGTCGCCTGGGCGGCAAGCTCGGCGGCCACCGCCGACCGCAGCTGCGGGTCGGCGGTGGCCCGCTGCGCCAGCGCCGCATAGCCGTCGACGTCAACCAGGGTGCGCTGCGCCCAGGCCGTTGGCACGGCCACCGCGAGTGCCGCCGTCGTGAGCAGCCACAGCACGCACGTCGCGACGAACCGCACCGGCGGCGCGGCTACTTGGCGGTGCGGCGCGGACGCGCCAGCGCGGTGCGGGTCATCACCCGGTTCATCCGCGCCAACGCTTTGAGCGAATTGTGGTAGTAGTTGCCGCCCGCGCCGACGTTGGTGCGCGGTTCCACCACGGTCTCCTGCCGGCAGAATTTGCGCATCCCGTCGGCGCCGCCGAACCGCGCCCCGATCCCCGAGGTTTTCCAGCCGCCCATCGGGGCGGTGGTGCACATCAGGTTGGAGATCACGTCGTTGATGTTGACCGCGCCGCAATCCAGCTGCACCGCAATGTCCTTGGCCCGCTTCACATCCGCGGAGAACACCGAGGCGCTCAGCCCGTATGGGCTGTCGTTGGCCAACCGGATCGCTTCGTCGACGGTGGCGACCTTCATGATCGGCAGGGTCGGGCCGAACGTCTCCTCGGTCATGCAGGCCATCGAGTGGTCGACGTCGACCAGCACGGTGGGCTGATAGAAGCTGCCCGGACCGTCGACCCGCTGGCCGCCGGTCAGCGCCCGCGCCCCGGCGGCCACCGCCTCGCGGACATGCCGCTCGGTGATGGCCAGCTGCTGCTCGTCGATCAGCGCGCCGAAGTGGTTGCCGTCGCCGGCGCCGACGTGCAGCGCCTGCACGTCGCGCACCACGGCGGCCACGAACTGGTCATAGACCGGTTCCAGCACGTACACCCGCTCGACCGATACGCAGGTCTGCCCGGCGTTGAACATCGCCCCCCACACCGCGGCGTGCGCGGCCAGCTCGACGTCGGCGTCCTCGCACACGATCATCGGGTCCTTGCCGCCCAATTCCAGGCTGACCGGGGTCAGCCGCCGCGCGGCGCGCTCGGCCACCTTGGCGCCGGTCGCGGACGACCCGGTGAACTGGATGTAGTCGGCGTTGTCGATCACCGCGCCGGCCACTTCGCGGGCGCCCTGCGCCAGCGCCAGCACGTCGGGCGCGCCGGAGTCCAGCCAGCCGCGGCGCAGCAGTTCGGCGGTCAGCGGGGTGCGCTCGGAGGGCTTGAGCAGCACCGCGCACCCGGCCGCCAGCGCACCGATCGCGTCCATCAGCGCGTTGGCCACCGGGTAGTTCCACGGCGCGATGATGCCGACCACCGGCCGCGGCCGGTAGTGCACGGTGATCTTCTTGATCGCCAGGATCGGCAGCGGGGCCGGCCGCCGCTCCGGGGCCAGCGCCTTGTCCATGGTCTTGATGACGTAGGACAGGATCATGATCAGCAGCGGCACTTCCTGCGCCGCGTCGGCGGCCGACTTGCCGGTCTCCTTGATCAGCAGGTCCTCGATCTCGTCGCGGTGCTCGCTGAGCCAGACCGCGAAGCGGGCCAACGCCTTGGCGCGGCCTTTGGCGCCGCGCTGCTCCCATTCGCGCTGGGCGCTGCGCAGTCCGGCGGCGATCGTCGGGACGTCGGCGGGATCGGTCCAGTGCACCTGTCCGGCCTCCGCGCCGGTGGCGGGGTTGGCGATGGTGCCGATACCGGAGAAGGCTGCCTCGGGGGTGACATCGGGTGTGGTGGCGGTCATAGCGGCCATGCTAGCCCCGCCGTGTGACGCAGATCGCCCCGGCCTCGACAGGTGTCAAGTTCGGGTGGGAGGGACCGCGCCGTCGGGCCCGTGTCGTCACCGGGTGGGGGCGATGCCGCGCAGGTAGGCGGCCTGGCCCAGGTGCTGGGCGCAGTCGTCGAGGATGCTGACCAGCCGGGCGCTGGCCGTCACCGGCGGGTCCCAGTTGCGGTCCACGATGCGGGCCAGCTCCTCGGCGCTGAGGTCGGCGAGGTATTCCAGCGTCAGCTTGTGCACGCCGTGGTAGTAGCCGGCCAGCAGCTCCGCCGGGGCGTGCACCTTGGCCACCTGGGCGGCGTCGTGCCCGTACCCGGTGTCGTTGCGGGGCAGGTCCAGCCCGAAGCGGTCCACCCAGCCGTCCCGGAGCCACACCTGCTCGACACCGGCGATGTCGGCGAGTTGGATGTCTTGCACCCGGGCGCTGTGCCAGATCAGCCAGGCGATGCTGTTGGCGTCGGCGGTCGGCCGGTAGCGCGACAGCTCCTCGGTCAGCCCGTCGGTGAGATCCTCGACGTGCTCGATCAACCGAGTGAAGGCGTCCCGGAGCAACTCCTGCGCGGCGGCGTCGTTGTGGGTCATATCAGCGAACGTACGCGCATCCGATGAGTAGAAACGCTCATCCGGCCAGCTGCCTGCGGCCCATACGCTCGGCGGATGAACCACTTTCGCACCATGGTGCTGTGGTTGACCATCCCGGTGAACCTTGTGCTGTTCACCTGGGTGACGTTCGGACGCGGCCTGTTCGGCATCATGTGGCTGGGTTGGGCGACGGTGTTCATGGTGGTTGCGGCGGATCCGGTGCTCCTGGCCTGCACGACACTGTCCACGATCCTGATGTTCCGCCAACCGGGCTGCCCGGCGCGGCTGACCGCCGCACAGGCCTGGCTGCAGCTGGCCTGCTGGGTCTGCCTGCTGCTTGCGGGCGTCGCAATCATGGACTCCGTCGACGGCGAGACGTACGACGGGATTCTGCTGAGCCTCCTCGGTGACACCCCCGGTCACCACGACCTCAGCGAACTGATTTTCGCTGGCTGCCTGCTCGGCTGGGCAGTGGCCTGGATGGCGCAGCTGGTGCTGCTGATCATCGGGCTGGTACGGAAGCGTCGGGGCATGCAGCACTCATGATCCGTCGCACTACGTTGTGAACCGTGGGTGTGAAGTACGAGTATTTCTTGGCCGAGACGGATGAGTCGGCAGCTCAGATGCTGGAGACGGGGCCCACCGACGGGGTGCTCGGGCCCGACCCGGTGACAGAACTGGTCTCACTGGAGGCGATCTTGAAGGGGTTGGACCCGTCAAGTGACGAAGCGATGCTGTTGATGTCCCGGCCCGGTCACGGCAGGACGCTGGCGAACGATGGGACCGACTCGGTGATGATTCTTGGGGTGCTCGATGAAGCGGTCTCGCTGATTGCCACTGCCGAACCCGACCGGATCACCTCGGCCATGCAGCCGTGGGCAGAAACCGAGGAACTCGCCGGACGTGTCACCGCAGCGGAACTCGCGGAGGTTACCGAAATCCTTCGCGCGTTGTTTGAGCGCGCATTGGTCGCCAACGGCGGTGTCTACGTACGGCTATCGCTCTGACCGTTGGCGCGGAATCAACTCCCGTGGAACACCGCTTCGACGTTGTTGCCGTCCGGGTCGCGCACGAACGCGCCGAAATAGCCCGGGTGGTATTCGGGCCACAGCCGCGGCGCGTGCAGCGACTCCGCACCGAGCTCCAGCGCCGCATCGTAGAACGCGGTGACCGCGTCGGCGTCGGCGGCGGCGAAGGCGACGTGGATCTCCCGGTTGGGCCCCATCCCGGCGCCCTCGGCGATCCAGAACGCCGCGTGGCCGTCGCGGCCGTATCCGATGGCAACACCGAAGTCCAGCTGTCGGGTATAGCCGAGCACCCCCAGCACCCGGTCGTAGAACTGTTGGGCCTTGGCGTAGTCGGCGCAGTTGATGCCGAAGTGATCGATCATGGCCTAGAGCCTGGCATGAGCCACCGACACGGTCGTAGATTAATTAGATGACCTACGACCTGCTGATCCGCAACGGCACCATCGTCGACGGCCTGGGAGGTGAGCCCTACGTCGGGGACGTCGCGGTGCGCGACGGGGTGATCGCCGCGGTCGGCGCGGTCAACGGGTCGGGCACCCGCGAGATCGACGCCACCGGGCTGCTGGTCACGCCGGGCTTCGTGGACCTGCACACCCACTACGACGGGCAGGCGATCTGGTCGGATCGGCTCAACCCGTCCTCGGCGCACGGCGTGACGACGGTGGTGATGGGCAACTGCGGGGTCGGGTTCGCGCCGTGTCGGCACGACGACCATGACGTGCTGGTCGACGTGATGGCCGGGGTGGAGGACATCCCCGGGGTGGTGATGACCGACGGCCTGCCGTGGAGCTGGGAGACGTTCCCGCAATACCTGGACGCGCTGGACGCCGGCCGACGCGATATCGACGTGGCCGCCTATCTGCCGCATTCGCCGCTGCGGGTGTACGTGATGGGTGAGCGCGGCGCCAACCGGGAACCGGCCACCGCCGAGGACCTGGCCAAGATGCGGGCCCTGGCCAAGGAGGCGATCGAGGCCGGGGCGCTGGGCTTCGCGTCGTCGCAGCTAGCCACCCACCGCACCGACCACGGGCAGCAGATCCCCAGCTATCAGGCCGCCGATGACGAGCTGCTCGAGATCGCCCGCGGGATCGCCGACGGCGGCGGCGGCCTGATCCAGTTCGTGCCGGATCTGCCCGCTGGCGGCTATCAGCCGGTGCTGCAACAGGTTTTCGACGCGGCCGCCGACGCCGGGCTGCCGGTCACCTTCACCCTGATCGCGATGAACGCCGGCGACCCGACCTGGCCGGACGCCGTCACCATGATCGAGAAGGCCAACGCCAACGGCACCGAGGTCACCGCGCAGGTGTTCCCCCGGCCGATCGGGCTGATGATCGGATTGGAGCTGACCGCCAACCCGTTCGTGCTGTATCCCAGCTACCAGGAGATCGCCGGGCTGCCGCTGGCCGAGCGGGTGGCGCAGATGCGCAAACCCGAAGTCCGCGAACGCATTCTGGCGGACAAGCCGGGCGGTGAGCCGGCGAATCCGATCATCTACATGGCCCAGGCGTTCGATTGGATCTTCCCGCTGGGCGAGGACGCCAACTACGAGCCCGACCCGGCCAACAGCATCGCCGCCCGGGCCAAGGCCCGCGGGGTGTCGCCGCTGGAGGAGGCCTACGACCGGCTGCTCGACGACGACGGGCACGCCATCTTGCTGGGTGCGCTGGCCAACTTCGAGGGCGGCTCGCTGGACACCGTCGGCGCGCTGATCCGCCGCGACGACGTCGTGCTGGGCCTGGGCGACGGCGGCGCGCACTACGGAATGATCTGCGACTCAAGCTTTCCCACCTACCTGCTGGCGCACTGGGCCCGCGACCGGGCATCCGGGCGGCTCAGCGTGCCCGACGCGATCCGGGAGCTGACGTCGGTGCCGGCCCGGGTGGCGGGGCTGGCGGATCGGGGTCGCATCGCCGTCGGCTACAAGGCCGACCTCAACGTCATCGACCACGCCGGGCTGCGGCTGCACAAGCCGGTGGTCACCTACGACCTGCCGGCCGGCGGGCGCCGGCTGGACCAGACCGCCGACGGCTATGTCGCGACCGTCGTCTCCGGCGAGGTCATCGCGCAACACGGAGTGCCGACCGACGCCCGACCGGGTCGGTTGGTGCGCGGCCGCCAACCAGCACCGGCCTGATCCGGCCACTCGACGAGTCTCGATGCGAGATCGCTACCTGCGTGATTTCACGCGTGACGCGAGAATTCCCGCGGTGTCGTCGGAGTCGAGTTCGACGTCCCAATCGGTGTGTTCAACGATGTGGTCATAGATCCGCCGCGAGATTGCACGCCGCTCATCCAGTTCGCCGCCATAGTAGACGTCAGCGACGACGCCTTCCCCGTGCGAGGAATACACCGTAACTGCGGTCCGATCATCGCCGGTGACCAATACGTTGCCGTCCACAATCTCGGTTGCATTCGTCGCCGCCTTGACCGCGTCCATCACGTCTTGCAGCGAGGGGCCGGGACCGAGGACCACGTAATCGACGTTCGCCATCACCCGCCGCCCTTCTTGATCGTGACGTCCAGCGGACCAACCGGAGTATCTCTGCCGATGATCCGGATCGTTTGCACCTCAGGATAGGTGTCAACGGCGTACCGGGCCAGGTCACGCGCTTGTTCGACCGACATATCACTGCGCGCCAGATCGAGCACGAAGTTCTCTTTGCCGCGAGCGGCGGCGCGTTTGATGCGGTCCAGCGTTGTCTTGCGGCTGCTGCCGGTGGGCGATTTGAACTCATATTGTTTGCCGTCGGACAACTCGGCGTCGGGCCGTGGGGAATGCCCGCTCGGAATGAACCTCACATCCTCGCCAAGGTTGGCTAGCCGGTTCGCGGTGTCGAGTTCGTGTTGATGTAGATGCGGCACACGGCTGCGGTCCACGTGCCCACGGCGCACATCGTCGTCTTGGAGATCCTGGTCTCCGGCCTTGCCCATAACGACATGCTGGCAGCGGCGTCCGACAAGTATCCGAGCACAGCTATGTCTCATATTCTGAGACACTATTCTCGGATGACAAGACGAATGCTAACGTCACCGATATGCCACCGAAATACACCCACGGCCACCACGAATCGGTGCTGCGCTCGCACCGCGCGCGTACGGCGCAAAACTCCGCGGCCTACCTGTTGCCGTCGCTGCGGCCGGGGCTGCAGCTGCTCGACGTCGGCTGCGGGCCGGGCACCATCACCGTCGACCTGGCCGCGTTGGTGGACCCCGGCCGGGTGACCGCCATCGAGCCGATCACCGAGGCGCTGGATTTGGCGCGCGATCACGCCCAGCAACGCGGGCAGCGCAACATCGACTTCGTCGTCGCCGACGTGCACGCATTGCAGTTCGACGACAACACCTTTGACGTGGTGCACGCCCATCAGGTGCTGCAACATATCGCCGATCCGGTGACCGCGCTGGCCGAGATGCGCCGGGTGTGCAAGCCCGGCGGTGTGGTGGCCGCCCGCGACAGCGACTATGCGGCGTTCACCTGGTATCCGGCCTCGGCGGAGCTGGACGACTGGCTGCGGCTCTACCGCGACGCCGCCCGGGCCAACGGCGGCGAACCCGATGCGGGCCGGCATCTGCTGGCCTGGGCGCACGCCGCCGGATTCACCGACGTCACCCCGACGGCGTGCGCGTCGTGTTTCGCAACCCCCGCCGACCGCGAGCACTGGGGCGGAATGTGGGCCGACCGAATTCTGCAATCCGCCATCGCCGACCAGTTGCTCGCCAGCGGCGCCGCCGACCAGGCCAAGCTGCAGGCGATTTCACAGGCGTGGCGGGACTGGGCCGATCACCCCGACGGCTGGATCGCGCTGCTGCACAGCCAGATCCTCTGCCGGGTCTAGATCATCCGTTGCGGCGGCGTGGAGCGGGCCACCAGCTCCGGGTCGCTGGTGACCACGTCGCCGAGCACCTGGTCGATGCGGGCCAGTAACTCGGCCGGGATCTGCACCCCGGCGGCCTTGACGTTCTCGGCCACCTGCTCGGGGCGCGACGCGCCCACCAACGCCGCGGCGACATTGTCGTTCTGCAGCACCCAGGCGATGGCGAGCTGCGCCGTCGTGAGCCCCAATTCCTCGGCGACGGGACGCAATTGCTGCACCCGGGTCAACACGTCGTCGGTCATGAACCGCTTGATGAAGTTGGCGCCGCCCTTCTCGTCGGTGGCGCGCGACCCGGCCGGCGGCGGCTGGCCGGGCAGGTATTTGCCGGACAGCACGCCCTGGGCCATCGGGGACCACACGATCTGGCTGAGCCCGAGAGCCTGGCAGGTGGGGATGACTTCGGGCTCGATGATCCGCCACAGCATCGAGTACTGCGGCTGGCTGGAGATCAGCGAGACACCGAGTTGGCTTGCCAGCCCGTGGGCGGCGCGGATCTGCTCGGCGCTCCACTCGCTGACCCCGATGTAGAGCGCCTTGCCGGCCCGCACCACGTCGGCGAAGGCCTGCATGGTCTCCTCCAGCGGGGTGAAGGCGTCGTAGCGATGCGCCTGGTACAGGTCGACGTAGTCGGTGCCCAGCCGCCGCAGCGACCCGTCGATGGCTTCCATGATGTGTTTGCGGGACAGCCCGGTGTCGTTTTTGCCCTTGGGGTCCGGGCCTACCGGCCAGTACACCTTGGTGAAGATCTCCAGCGACTCGCGGCGCTGACCGGCCAGCGCGGCGCCGAGCACCTGTTCGGCGGCGCCGTTGGCGTACACGTCGGCGGTGTCGAACGTGGTGATGCCGGCATCCAGCGCGGCGTGCACACACGCGGTGGCGACGTCGTTTTCGACCTGGGAGCCGTGGGTGAGCCAGTTGCCGTAGGTGATTTCGGAGATCTGTAAGCCGGAGTTGCCGAGGTAGCGAAATTCCATGCCCCCCATACTGGCGCAGTAAGCTCGGGCCATGAGCAAGAAGGTGGATCTGGCCCGGCTGGCGGACACCCTGCGCGACTACGGGTTCGCCTACGTGATCAGCGTCGATGACCGCTACACCGCGCACACCGCGGCGGTCACCCCGCAGCTCAACGACGGGGTGCTGCACGTCGGGGCGGTCGGGCGGCACACCCGCGCGAACGTGGAAGCCCATCCCGACGTCACGCTGCTGTGGCCCCCGCAGGTCCCGGGCGGCTACTCGCTGATCGTGGACGGGCACGCCACCGGCACCGACCCGCTGACGGTCGCCCCCACCCGCGCGGTGCTCCACCGGCCGGTGACGGTGGACTCACCGCCGAGCACGTGCAGCCCGGCCTATGACTGCGTGGACCTGGCCACCCAGGCGTAGCCCGGCCTGGCCCGACTGAGATCGACGTCCAGATTGACCTATAGCCCCGAAATCCGGGAGTTTGCGCCGTATTGGACGTCGATCTCAGCAGCGCCTAGGTCGAGAGCGTGTCGAACAGGGTGGCCAGCTGCCCCGGCGACACCGCCACCCCGCACTGGTTGCGCAGGTTGCTCAGCGGTTTGGCGATGTTTTGCAGGTCGGTCAGCTCGTTGAGGTGGCCGGCGAAGTAGCCGCGCACCGAGTTCCGGGCCTCGTCGGGTGCCTGCCCGACCGCATTGGTCAGCACCGTGTTGGCCTCCGGGTGGTTGCCCAGGTAGCCGCCGGCCTCGCTGAGCACACCGCTGGCCGTGGATGCCAGCCCGGCCGCGGTGCACGGGTCGGGTGCGGCGTCGGCCGGCCGCGACACCACCACCCCACCCAGCACACCGACGGCAGCCAGGCTGATCGCGAGGGGCCACCTTGCAGAGATTGTCATAACGGTCGGTCCTTTCGGGGTAGGCGTGACGCTTGCCGCCACGTTAGCCGCGCAGCGGTACCGGCAGGCCGGCCACCATCAGCACCACGGTGTCGCTCTGGGCGGCGATGCGCGCGTTGAGCTCGCCGAGCAGGTCACGAAACAGCCGGCCCGAGGCGCTGGGCGGCACCACCCGGCTGCCCACCTCGCTGCTGACCGCCATCGCCGGCGCCGCACGCTCCCGCCACGCCGTTACCAGCTCTTCGATATCGGCGTGCACGGCGTCCAACCCGGCGCCCTCCCACGCCCGGTGCAGGTCGACGCGGGCGGTCAGCCAGGTACCCAGACAGTCCAGCAGCACCGGGGCATCGGCGGCCCGCAAGTGCATCGCCACGTCGGTGGTTTCCACGGTGCGCCAGGACGGTGGCCGCCGCGCCCGGTGCAGCCGCACCCGCTCGGCCCATTCCGGGTCGCCGGCCCGGGTGCCGCCGGTGGCCAGGTAGGTCACCGCGGTCTCGGCGGCCAACACCGTCTCGGCGTGGGCCGACTTGCCCGAGCGCACCCCGCCGAGCACCAGGGTGCGCCCGGCGGGGGCGCGGGTCGCGCGGGTCGCGCCGACGCACACCACCTCCCCGTCGCGCCCCGGGCGTGCTCCCCACCGGCGCAGCGTCGGCGCCAGCTCGGCGGTCGGCGGGTTGTGGTGGCTCAGGTGGACCGCGACGACATCGGTGCCGTCGACCACCGCGCCGGACTGCCGCAACCGGGCGAGCGTGGCCGCGAAGGTCGGCAGGTCGTGGTGGTCGGTGCCGTGGTCGGTGTAGTCGCCGAAGGTTTCCTCCAAGAACACCGCGTCGAAGCGCGCGCCGCCGATAGCGGCGTGGGTGGGCTCCGGCAGCGGCCCGGTGTCGGTGGCCCACAGGATCCGGCCGTCGGCGGCGGCGAGGTCGTAGAGCACGGCGTCGGGGCCGTGGGCCGCCGCGAGCGCACGCACCCGGTAGTCGCCGCGCGGCCCGGCCAGCGCCACCTGGTCGCCGGGACCGACCGCGCGGAAGGTGACCGGATCGTCGGGGCCGACCCAGTCGCGGCACTGCTGCAGGGCACTGGGCGGGCCGAGCACCTGCAGCGGCCGGGCGGGCCCGGTCCAGTGCCGCATCAGCAGGGCCGCGGGTCCGACGTGGTCAAAGTGGGCGTGGGTGAACAGGATGTGGCGCACCTCGGCCAGCGACCGGCCGGCGCGCACCGCCGCCCGCGGGGCTTCCGGGCCGCAATCCAGCAGCACGGTGTCGTCGACCAGGGCGGCGGTCTGGCCGCGGATCTCGCCGGCGGTCACCGCCGCGCGACACGACGCGCACCGGCAGAACGGGCTGGGCCAGCCGTCGGCGCTGCCGGTGCCCAGCAGCACGATCTCCATGGTTCCTCCGGCGTTGACTCTGCGCCCACCAGACAGTCCACTCGTACTTTTGCCTGGTACACGCAGAGTCAACGTAAACGACGAAGGCCCGGCCTGCCGAAGCAGACCGGGCCTCGTCGTAACGGACTTAGAAGTCCATGCCGCCCATGCCACCGGTCGGGTCGCCCGCCGGAGCGGCCGCCTTCTCCGGCTTGTCGGCGACGACCGCCTCGGTGGTCAGGAACAGCGCCGCGATGGACGCCGCGTTCTGCAGCGCCGAACGGGTGACCTTGACCGGGTCGGCGACGCCGGCCTTGAGCAGGTCCTCGTACTCACCGGTCGCGGCGTTCAGGCCCTGGCCAGCCGGCAGGTTGCGCACCTTCTCGGCGACCACGCCGGGCTCCAGCCCGGAGTTGAACGCGATCTGCTTGAGCGGGGCTTCCAGCGCCACCTTGACGATGTTGGCGCCGGTGGCCTCGTCACCGGACAGCTTCAGCTCGTCCAGCGCCGGGGCAGCCTGCAGCAGGGTCACGCCACCACCGGCGACGATGCCCTCCTCGACGGCGGCCTTGGCGTTGCGCACCGCGTCCTCGATGCGGTGCTTGCGCTCCTTGAGCTCCACCTCGGTGGCAGCCCCGGCCTTGATGACCGCGACACCGCCGGCCAGCTTGGCCAGCCGCTCCTGCAGCTTCTCCCGGTCGTAGTCGGAGTCGCTGTTCTCGATCTCGGCACGGATCTGGGCCACCCGCCCGGCGATGGCGTCGGAGTCACCGGCGCCCTCGACGATGGTGGTCTCGTCCTTGGTGACGACGACCTTGCGGGCCTTACCCAGCAGCGCGACGTCGGCGTTCTCCAGCGAGAGGCCGACCTCTTCGCTGATGACCTGGCCACCGGTCAGGATCGCCATGTCCTGCAGCATCGCCTTGCGGCGGTCACCGAAGCCGGGGGCCTTGACCGCCACCGACTTGAAGGTGCCGCGGATCTTGTTGACGACCAGGGTGGAAAGCGCCTCGCCCTCGACGTCCTCGGCGATGATCAGCAGCGGCTTGCTGGCCTGGATGACCTTCTCCAGCAGCGGCAGCAGGTCCTTGACGGTGGACACCTTGGAGCTGACCAGCAGGATGTAGGGGTCCTCCAGGACGGCTTCCTGGCGCTCGGCGTCGGTGACGAAGTAGCCCGAGATGTAGCCCTTGTCGAAGCGCATACCCTCGGTGAGCTCCAGCTGCAGGCCGAAGGTGTTGGACTCCTCGACGGTGATGACACCCTCGTTGCCGACCTTGTCCATCGCCTCGGCGATCAGGTCACCGATCGACTGGTCGCCGGCGGAGATGGCCGCGGTGGCAGCGATCTGCTCCTTGGTCTCGACCTCCTTGGCGCCCTTGAGCAGGGTCTCGGCGACCTTGTCGACGGCCTGCTCGATGCCGCGCTTCAGGGCCAGCGGGTTGGCGCCCGCCGCCACGTTGCGCAGACCCTCCCGGACCAGCGCCTGCGCCAGCACGGTGGCCGTGGTGGTGCCGTCACCGGCGACGTCGTCGGTCTTCTTGGCGACCTCTTTGACCAGCTCGGCGCCGATCTTCTCGTACGGGTCCTCCAGCTCGATCTCCTTGGCGATGGACACACCATCGTTGGTGATCGTGGGGGCGCCCCACTTCTTCTCCAGGACGACGTTGCGACCCTTGGGCCCCAACGTCACCTTTACCGCGTCGGCGAGGCTGTTCAGGCCCCGCTCGAGGCCGCGACGGGCCTCTTCGTCGTACGCAATTGTCTTGGCCATTGCGAAGTGATTCCTCCGGTTAGGGGGTGACACGTTCTGGGCCGGGTGCAGTGCCCGCGACGGACGACCAAGGCTGTGCGGGCCTGGTCTCACCGTCCCGACCTAGCACTCGCCGGTCGCGAGTGCCAAGGTCCTTCTTAGCACTCGCCTATGCCGAGTGCAAGAACGCTCAGTGCCCCGCCGACAACACAAACAACTCCACCCGGTCCTCGTTGCCGACCAGCAGCAGCGTCTCGGCATCCGGGGGTGTCCCGTGGTAGTTATCGATCAACACATCCTCACCGGGCCGAGCGCGGGTGCTGACCGCCAACACTGTGCTTGCGCCGCAGGTGAAACCGGGCATATCAGGAAAGTTGGTTCCGACGATCTCGTCGGCGCAGGTGGCCTTCCGGAGCCGGGGGAAATCGGGGTTGACCTCGGTGACAGCACGTTCCGCAGCGGCGAAGTCGCTCGGCGCCAGGTAGCGCCCCCAGTAGTCGTTGGCGCCGACGAACTCGCGCAGTTCGGTCATCTCGCCGAAGACGAACCCGTCGGGGATCCCGATCCCGCGGGTGTGCATGGCCCGCGCCGCGGCTTGCGAATCGATCGGATGGGGGCCGAGATCGTCATCACCGAAGCTGAAACTGAAGTACACGAGACCCAGGAATGCCACACACCCCACCGCCGCGACCGCTAGCAGTGCCCCGAGCACAATCAACACCGCCAACCAGCCGGTACACCGATGTCGCGGCGGTGCGGCGGCGTCCCAATCCATCAACCGACCCTATGCGCTGAGCCTTACTTAATCCCCACGAACGCCTGCTCGCAGTTGACCACCAGCGCACCCGGAACCGTGGCCAGCTCGGGCACCCCGCTGGTGTGCTCCTGGCACGGGAACGGGAAGGTGCGGGTCTTGCCCGCCGGGTCGATGGCCCGCAGCGCCGGCGCCCCGGCCGCCTGCCCGGAGGAGGCGCCGTGTTCGTCGGGCAGGAACGTCACCCACTGCGACCCCATCCGGGTGAACAGCTCCGCCGGCGACGACCCGCCGCGCGACACCACCACCCCGGTCGGGATGGTGGCACCGGAATCGACGTCCAGGATGGAGACCGGCAAGTAGTCCGCTTGCTGCAGGTAGTCCACCAGCACCACGGCGTGCGCGTCGAGGAACGCCGCCATCGACCCGGCGGGGATCCGGCTCACCACCTTCTGCGAACCGATCTCGATCACCAGTGGGGTGTCGCCGCCGCTGACCAGCGCCAACCCGCCCCGCGCGTCGTCGAGGCGCACAAAGCCCGGGTCGGACCCGGGTGCGGGCTTGGTGATGGCGCCGCGCTGCTGGCCGGTCCGCGGGTCCACCACGGCGGCCACCACATCGGGTGGGTCGTCGCAGCCACTGATGAGCACCCCGGCGTCGACGACGAAGGCACCCGCGCGGCAGTGGGTGCGAAACGTCTTGGTCCACAACATGTCGCCGGTGCGCGGCGCCATCGCAACCCAATTGCTGCGGGCCGCCTCCACCGGTTGGGCGACCAGCAGCACCGCGGGCGAGATCCCGGCAACGGCGCGCTCGGCCTCGGGCGCCAGCAGACCGGTTTTGACCCACAGCGGCGTGCCGGTGGTTGCGTCCAGGCCGATCAGCAGATTCGGCCACGGGAACTTCCCGTAGTAGCTGGCCTGCACCACGACGACGCTGTCCGGCCCGGTCCCGGTCGAGTACAGCCCGCTGACCGAGATGTTGGGCGGGCCGAACGACCAGCGGCGTTGCCCGCTGCCGCCGTCGTAGCCGTCGATGACATCGCTGGAGTAGTCGCGGGCGCGTACCGTCGCGAACCCGGCCCCCGCCGGCACCAGCGTGGCGCCGCCGCCGGTGTCGATCCGGTAGGCCACCGCGCCGGTGAGTTCCGGTGTCGGCGGTGCGTCGATGCGGCCGGCGGTCTGGCTGTCGAGCGGCGAATGCGCCCGGCCCACGACGACCCCGGCGACCACGACGACGACGGCCGCCACCGCCGCGGTCACCGCCCAGCCCGAACGCCGCGCGGTGCCGTCCACTGAAGCGGCCGCGCTGACCACGGCCAGCACGATCACCGCCGCGCACGCGCACATCCAGGCCGCTTGCGCGACCGTGGTGACCGGCACCGACCGCAACCCCAGCTGCGCGCCGGCGGCCCGGTCGAACAGGTCCTTGGTGGAGCCGTGCCGCAGCGCCAGCAACCCGGCCACGGCCAGCACCAGCAGCGCCGCGGCGACATAGCGGGCGTACCGCGCCGACGGGCCAAGGGACAGCCGACGCAGCACCAGGTAGCCGACGGCAAGGACCGCGCTGATCGCCACCACGATCGTGGTGCGCACCAGCATCGCGGTGACGTCGCCGCGGTCGGCGACAAACGGTTGGTCCGGGGTGCGGCGCAGCCACGCGTAGCCCAGGCAGCCCACCGCCGCCAGGATCAGCCCGAGCAGCAGGCCCAGCGCGCCCTGGAAGAGCCACCGTGCTGCGGCCGGGCCGCCGTCGTCCTGCGCCTCATCACCGTTCGCATTCACTTGGCGAGAATACGAAACGACCGCCGAACGCGCTGTGGCAAAGTCCTGCGTGGCGAGGGAGGTGGGACGTTGGTCGACACACAGGGGCCGCCGCGACCGCGGTTGGCGCGCGGGCTGATCGCGCTGAGCGTCGGACTCGGCCTGGGCGCGGTGGTGCTGAGCGGCTATGCGTTCGCCCGCCGGGTGCCGGGCAGTTTGACGTCGGACAACCTGGGGTCACTCACCCGATTGCTGGGCTGGTCGCTGGCGCTGGCGTGCCTCACCACCATCGCACTTGCCGCCGTGGGCATGACGGTGCTCGCAGGCCGGGATGCTGCCTCCCGCGCCGCACTGCTGTTGACAGCGGCATTGGCGGTGACGTTTTACGGCTACTTGGGCTCTTGGCCCGCCGAGGGCGCCGCGCTCATCGCAGTCCCCGGGTCGCATCCGGTTGTCCCGCTCGGCCAGGTGTCGTGGGCCCTGCTGGCGCTGGCTGCGGCGCTGCTATTGGCCGGCGCGGTGGCCGGGCGGGGGCAGCGCCGGGTGCCGTGGCGGGCGATCCTGTCTCCGCTCACGGCGCTCGGCCTGATCGTGGCGGTCGCATCCGGGTGTGGTGTGGTGGCGCTGAGCGGCCTCGGCGCGGCGCGGGCCAGCACCGCCGCGCCGATCGGCATACCCGAGATTCCCCGCACCCTCGGCGACCGCGTCGCGTTCTCGCTGACCACGGGATACGCGGGCGACGTCGTGCCGGCTGGTCCCGGCTTTGTCATGTACAACGACGGCGCATTGGTCGGCTACGACGGAACCAGCGGGCAACCACGGTGGCGCTTCCCGCTCCAACTGCTGCCCAACGGGTGCGGCGTTGACGACACCCGCTCCACCGGCACCGCGCCGGGCGCTGTGGTAGTGGTGCAATGCCTCCGCCGGGTGGATTGGCTGCACGGAGACAGCAAGGATCCCCTGTTGGTCGGCCTGGATGCCATGACCGGGCAGGTGCTGTGGGCCAACGATCAGCACTGGTTCATGCAGGGCCGCGCGGTGCTGAGCCCCGCGGGGGTGCCGGTGCTGCGCGGCGACGACCTCGCCATGCTGGACACCCGCACCGGTCTGCCCCGGTGGGTGCGACCGCTATCCGAGGATGCGCGGTGCACCCGCGATCAACAGGTCGGGTCCGTCGAGCGCGGCGTCGTCTACGTCGCCAGCTGCGGTGACACCGCGGCCGTGCATGTGCTCGACGGTCAAACCGGCGACGACCGGACCATCCAACTGCCGCCGCCGACCGACGGCACACCAACGGATGACCTCAGTTACGAGCTGGCCGCCACCGACGCCGACGTCGTCGCCTTCTTGGTGCAGGGCTACCGCACCGATTATCGGGCGTTGTTAGCGGTCCGTACCGGCTCGGGCGACATCGCGACGGTGCGGCATCCCGGGTATCCCGTTGATGTTGCCTCGTTCCGCAGTGGCCAGTATCCGGGTCCGGTGCTGCAGCTCGATGACGGAGTCAAACCGGAGGATTTCACCAACCTCTATCTGATGGCCCGCAACCTCACGATCCACGCCCGGGGCGTGCGCATCTACCAGGCAGCGGACGTATCGACACGTCAACGCTGGGCGGTCGTCGGGGATCACATTGTCACCGCGGCGGCGATGGGAAACCGGGACCAGAACTACGCACATCTGCTGGTCACCGTCTCGGCCGACGGCACGACCAGCCAGCGGCCGTCGCCGTGCGGTCGCGACACCGGAGGCATCGTGGCGGCGCCGGGCTCGGTGCTCGTGCTCTGTGTGCGCGGCAAGAATGACGGCTATGACGTGCTCGGGCTTCGCTGACGGCGGTGGCTACCGGATTCCGGCCAGCGCTTCGCCGCAGCCGACGAGCAGCGCGCCCGGGATGGCGGTGACCGCCGGAAAGCCGCTGACCGGATTCGGGCACGGGTAGCCAAAGGTGCGCGTCGCTCCCTTCGCGTCGATAACCCGCAGCGGCGGCGACGCCGGTGCCTCGCCCTGATCGGACAGGAAGGTCGCCCAGTCCGATCCGACTCGACTCCAATACCTATCTCGGTGCGAAGCCCCGGAATCGGGCGAGAACAGGCCGGTCGGGATGACCGCACCGGACTGCAGATCCAGGATCGATTCGGCGTGGTCGGCCGCCGTCAGCCGCAGCGACTGCGCGTCGATGAACCCAGCCGCATCGCCGTCCGGCACCGTCCGCACCACTTTTCCCGACGCGATATCGACGACGAGATTGCTGTGGCGGCGCGCCGGCCCATACCTGCTGACCGCGACCAGGGCCAGATTGCCGCGGGCATCGTCGAGTTCGATCCTGCCCCGGTCGGGCCCCAGCTCGGCGGGCTCCACCCCCAACGCGGAAGCCCGGATGGCGCCGCGGGTTTCACCGGATTCCGGATCCAGCACGGTGGCCACCACGTCGGGTTCGTCGTCGCAGCTGGACACCAGCACGGCGGTGTCGGTGAGCTGTGCCTTCGGGTCACACCGGTAACGAAAATCCTTGGTCCACAGCACCGCACCGGTTTTGGGCGACAGCGCGGTCCATCGTGTGGCGCGCCGGGCACCCTGGCCGGCCGGGTCCGGCACTTCGCGGGTGGTCAGCACCACACGCGCGGAGCTACCGCGCGAGGGGTCGTACATCGATTCGTCACTTCTGGCCCACAGCGGTGTTCCGGTGGTCGCGTCGATACCGATGAGGACGTCCGTGGCGTTATTGGCCCGCACGACCACCACGCTGTCGGGTCCGACGCCGGTCGCGGCTAGCGAGTCCGCGGAAATGCTGCCGGTGAAGCTGAACGACCAGCGAGGTTTACCGCTCGCGCCGTCGTAGCCTTCGATGCGATCGGGTTGGGAGCGGGTGTCCGCCTTGATCACTCGGACGAACCCGGCGCCCGCGGGGACGAATCTGTCGCTGGTACCCACGTGCATCTGGTAGGCCGCCCTGCCGGTCGGTGTCGGCGTCGGCGGCGCATCGATGCGGCCCGCGGTGCGGCTCACAATCAGGGAGCCGGTGTCCGCGGCGGCCACGCTCACCGCGACAACCACCACCACCGCGGCACCAACCGCGCCGGCGAACAGTCGGCTGGTCCACAACGGTGATATGTCCTTCGGGGAGCGGCTGCCGTCCCAGAGATAGCCGAACACGCTGACGATCGCGAGCGCCATCACGGCCAGACACGCACACCACCACGCCGCGCGCGCCACCGCGGCGACGTGGACAGGCCCCAGCCCCTGCTGGGCGGCGGCCGCGCCGCGAAAAACTTCGGCCGTGCGGCCGCGATACAGCACCACCACGCCGCCGATGGCCAGCACCATCAGCGCCGACCAGGTGAATGCGAGAAACCGTGCCCGCCGACCGGTGGACCGCCGGTACACCCGGCCCACCCCGAGATATCCAGCGGAGAGGAGCGCGCTCACCGCCACCACGAGCGTGGTGCGCCACAGCATTGCGGTGATATCGCCGCGGTCCGCCTGGAATGGCTGCCACGGCGTGTGGTGCAGCCACCCGTAACCCAGGCACAGCGCCGCGGTCAGCAGCAGACCGAACCACAGTCCGAGCGGGATCGCGAACTGCGGGGACAGCTGCGGTTCGGCGCCTGCGAGGGCCCCCGCACCCCCCGCGGCGGTGTCGGCGGGCTGCGGTCCGTCAGCGGTCACCCGCCGAGACTAGCCAACGCTCAACCCGGCTCAGGGCAGGTCGAGCAACTCCTCGTAGAACCCGCCGAAGCCGAGCACCGGGTCGACCAGATGCACCTCAAGGATCCAGTGACAGGTCAGCCCGGAGCGGTCCCGGCGGCGCATCGGCCGCTCGGATCCCGGCGTGATGTACCACTGCGCGCCGTCCCCGGCAATCTTCTTGTGCGGGAACTGCCCGACCAGATGGCCGGCGATCGGGCTACCCCACTCGTAGCCTTCGGCCCGGGCCAACCCGACCATGTGGTCAAACAGGTCGGCGCCAGTGATCTCGGGGTGGCTGGTGAAGTGGTCGCGGCCGGCCCGCCAGACCCGCGGCAGCGCATCGCGGACCGCCAACTTGTCGGGGTCGTCGCCCAGCACGAAGGTGCGGCCGAAGTCGGCTTCCCACGCCTCGAAGATCGGGCCGAAGTCGCAGAACACGATGTCGTCGGCGGCGATCACCCGATCCGGCGGATTCTCCGGGAACGGCTGCAGCGTGTTCTCCCCCGCCCGCACCACCCGCTTATGCCAATGCCCGGACAGCCCGAACATTTCGGTGGCCAGGTCGTGGATCTCGTCGGACAGTTGCCGTTCGCCGATACCGGCGCGGATCAGGCCGCGCCGCTCGATCTCGTCGAACAGCCGCGCCGCCTTCGCCTGGGCGTCGAGCAGCCGTCGTACCCGGACCCCTTCGTCGGCGACCAGCTGCTGCACGTCACCGATGCTACGGCCGCGCGGCGCGCAGCCCATCGACGACGATGTCGGTGACCCGCGCAGCCCGGCTGTCGTCGTAGCCCTGCATGGCCTGGCACCCGACCATGAGCGCCTTGACGTGGTTCACGTCGATGTCTGCGCGCACGGTGCCCGCGTCCTGCGCGGTCGCCAGCAGCTCCGCGAGCAGCCCGAAAAACGCGTCTTCGGCGTGTGGCGCGATGGAATCGACGTCGATCCCGGAGCCAGCCAGGGCCTCGACCAGACCGCGGTCAGCGGCTCCCCACTCCAGCGCCGAGGAACGCAGGAACGTGAACAGGGCCTCCCCGGGCGCCGGCTCGTTCAACAGGGCGCGGCCCTCGGCGACGATCTGCTGCAGCCGGTTTTCGACGACCGCCCGGAACAGGTCCTCCTTGGTCGGGAAGTGTCGGTAGACGGTGCCCGCGCCGACGCCGGCGCGGCGGGCGATCTCGTCGATCGGCACCGACAGCCCCTCGGCGGCGAAGGTCTCGTAAGCGGTCTCCAGCACGCGGGCACGGTTACGCGCCGCGTCGGCCCGCAACGGCCGGGCGGGTTCAGCCATCTCACACCACCTACCGGTTGACAAAACGGGGCGATCGTTCCGTATAGTTCGGGAATCAACCGGAGCGCTCGCCCCGTTTACGCATCATCTTAGTTGGGAGCTCTTTTGGCCAAGTGGACCACAATCGACATTCCTGACCAGAGCGGCCGGGTTGCCGTCATCACCGGGGCCAACACCGGACTCGGCTATGAAACCGCCGCCGCACTCGCCGCCAGGGGCGCGTACGTCGTGTTGGCGGTGCGCGACCTCGATAAGGGCAAGGACGCCGCTGAACTGATCGCCAAGCGCAATCCCGGCGCCGAACTAAGTTTGCAGGAACTCGACTTGACGTCGCTGGAGTCGATTCGCGCCGCCGCCGACCAACTGCGGTCCGATCACGACCGCATCGACCTGCTGATCAACAACGCCGGGGTGATGTGGACGCCGAAGTCCACCACCGCCGACGGCTTCGAGCTGCAGTTCGGCACCAACCACCTCGGTCACTTCGCCTTCACCGGCCTGCTGCTGGACCGGCTGCTGCCGGTCGCGGGCTCCCGGGTGGTGACGGTCAGCAGCATCGGCCACCGCATCCGCGCCGACATTCACTTCGATGACCTGCAGTGGCAGCGTCGCTACAGCCGGGTCGGGGCCTACGGACAATCCAAGCTCGCCAACCTGTTGTTCACCTACGAGCTGCAGCGCCGGCTGGCCGCCCGCGGCACCACGATCGCCACGGCCGCCCACCCGGGCGGCTCACGGACCGAGCTGACCCGCAACCTGCCGGCGCGGCTGGCGCCCGCGTTCGACCTGTTCGAATCGCGGATCGCCCAGGACGCGGCCACCGGCGCGCTGCCGACGTTGCGCGCCGCCACCGATCCTGGGGTGCGCGGCGGCCAATATTTCGGGCCGGACGGCTTCGCCGAAATGCGGGGCTTCCCCAAGGTCGTGGCATCCAGCCGCAGATCGCACGACGCGGAGCGGCAGCGCCGGTTGTGGGCGGTTTCCGAGGAGCTCACCGGGGTGGTGTATCCCGTCGCCTGATCCGGCAGACTGAGGCGATGTCGCTCGTCGTCACGGGCGGCATCCACGGCTTCCGCAACGAGGCCGACGAGCCCGCGTCGGTGCTGATGCTGTTTGCTCCGGGTGCGCCGCGGGAGGCGTACTTCGAGGGTTTCGGGGCGCTGGCCGACCTCACCGACGAGGAACGGCGGGACTGGTTCATCGCCCACGACAACTTCTTCGTGAGCTAGTTCCGACCCCGTTTCCTGCAGAGATGCGGATGCGGATGGCCTTGCCTTAGACTGCATCTCGATTAGGGAGGAGTCTCGGGTGCGGGCAGGTGAGGCGCCCAGCACCCGAGCGTTGCGGGGCTGGCAACGGAAAGCGCTGGTGCGCTATCTGACCAGCAAACCCCGCGATTTTCTGCTGGTCGCGACCCCGGGTGCGGGTAAGACGACGTTTGCGCTGCGCATCGCGGCCGAACTGCTCAACGACCGCACCGTGGACGCCATCACCGTGGTGGTGCCCACCGAGCACCTCAAGGTGCAGTGGGCGCTGGCCGCCGCCGGCATGGGCATCGCCCTGGATCCGCGATTTTCCAACTCCAGCGCGCAAACCTCGGCGGAGTATCACGGCGTCGTCGTCACCTACGCGCAGGTGGCCAGCCACCCCACCCGGCACCGGGTGCGCACCGAGGGCCGGCGCACGCTGGTGATCTTCGACGAGATCCACCACGGCGGCGACGCGAAAAGCTGGGGCGAGGCGATCCGCGAGGCGTACGGCGACGCGACCCGTCGACTCGCGCTGACCGGCACCCCGTTCCGCAGTGACGACAGCCCGATCCCGTTCGTCAACTACGAGCCGGACGAGAACGGGCTGCTGCGTTCGAAGGCCGACCACACCTACGGGTACACCGAGGCGCTTGCCGACGGGGTGGTCCGCCCGGTGGTGTTTTTGGCCTACTCCGGGGAGGCACGCTGGCGGGACAGCGCCGGGGAGGAACACGCCGCCCGGCTCGGCGAGCCGTTGACCGCCGAACAGACCGCCCGCGCCTGGCGCACCGCGCTGAACCCGGCCGGCGAATGGATGCCGGCGGTGATCGCCGCCGCCGACACCCGGTTGCGGCAGAAGCGCCAACATGTGCCCGACGCCGGCGGCATGGTCATCGCCTCCGACCAGACCGCCGCCCGGGCCTACGGCAAGTTGCTCACCACCATCACCGGCGAGGAGCCGACGGTGGTGCTGTCCGACGACCCCGGCTCCTCGGATCGCATCAGCCAGTTCTCCGCGGGCACCAGTCGCTGGCTGGTGGCGGTGCGGATGGTGTCCGAGGGGGTCGACGTGCCCCGGCTGGCGGTGGGGGTGTACGCCACCAGCGCGTCCACGCCGCTGTTTTTCGCCCAGGCCATCGGCCGGTTCGTCCGGTCCCGCCGGCCCGGCGAGACGGCCAGCATCTTCTTGCCGTCGGTGCCCAACCTGCTGCTGCTGGCCAGTGAGATGGAGGCGCAGCGCAACCACGTGCTCGGCAAGCCGCACCGGGAGTCCGACGGCGACGAGGAGGAGTACGTCGAGCGGCGCAAATCCGAGCCCGGCGAACTCGACAACGGCTTCGAGTCCCTGGGCGCCGACGCCGAGCTGGATCAGGTGATCTTCGACGGGTCGTCGTTCGGCACCGCCACCCCCGCGGGCAGCGACGAAGAAGCCGACTATCTGGGCATCCCGGGCCTGCTGGACGCCGACCAGATGCGGGATCTGTTGCGGCGCAGGCAAGAAGAGCAGCTGTCCGCCCGCACCGCGGCGGCCGCCGACGGCACCGTGGCCGAACCGGTGACCCGGCACGGCCAATTGCGGGAGCTGCGCCGCGAGCTCAACGCCCTGGTGTCGGCGGCGCACCACCGGACCGGCAAGCCGCACGGCTGGATTCACAACGAACTGCGCCGGATCTGCGGCGGCCCACCGGTGGCCGCGGCCACCAGTGAGCAGCTGCAGGCCCGCATCGAGGCCATCCGGCAGCTGTAAAATTCGCGCCGCCGCGGCCCACAGAGGCGGCTATCGTGAGACCACGAGTTTTCCGACGGGGGGAAAGCCAGTGGTCGCGACCGACAGTTCTGTTCTCGAGTCCGCGGGCGGCGCCGCCGATCCGCCGCCGCAGCGGTGGAACCTGGCGACCCGCATCGGCTTCCGGTTCGGCTTCTGTTACTTCGGCTTGTTCGGCCTGGCCTGCGTGCTCGGGCTGATTCCGATCCTGCTGGCCGGGCTCGGCATCCACCTGCGATGGGCGTCGGTCTCGGCGCTGGTCGGCGTGTTGCGGGCACCGAGCGAGTGGATGGCCGCGGTTGTGGGTCTGCGCATCGACAGCATGCAGCTGGGCAGTGACAGCGCCTTCCAGTGGACGGCCCTGTTTGCGATGGTGCTGCTGGCTGGGCTCGCCACGCTGGTGTGGTCGGTGCTGGACCGGCGCCGCGGCGCCTATCCCCGGCTGAGCGCGTGGTTCGCCCTGTATCTGCGCTTCGTGCTGGCCACCGCGATGTTCTATTTCGGGATGGCCAAGGTCATTCCGACGCAGATGCCGTTCGTGCTGAACCGCCTGGTCGAGCCCTACGGCAACTTCAGCCCGGAGGGCGTGCTGTGGTCGCAGGTCAGTGTGTCCCAACCGTACGAAATCGCGTTGGGCGCAGCCGAATTACTCGGCGGGCTATTGCTGGTCGTGCCGCGGACCGCCGCGGCGGGGGCGCTGCTGTGCGCCATCGACATGACGCAGGTCTTCCTGCTCAACATGACCTACGACATCCGGCTCAAATCGGTGTCGTCGATGCTGCTGCTGGTGAGCTTGTTCCTGCTGGCACCGCACCTGCGCCGGCTGCTGACCGTGCTGTGCTCCGACCGGGCGGTGCCCGCCGCGCGGACCGGGCCGTCGTTCACCACCCGGCGCGCCGTGGCGGTACAGCTTCTCGTCGGCGTCGCCCTCCTCGGGATGACCGCCGCCCAGAACTGGCACCAGTGGCGTCGGCCGATCCCGGAACTGTACGGCATCTACCGGGTGGACGGCTTCTCCGCCGAAGGCTATCGGCGCGACCCGCTGCTGACCGACGAATTACGCTGGCATCGCGTCGTTTTCGACCGACCCTTCCACGTCAGCGACCCGGTGGTGCTGACCATTCAGCATATGGATGCGTCGTTCGAGGAATACGGCGGCACCATCGACCCCCGCCGCCACTTCATCGACCTGGAACACCGGATCGAGCTCGGCACGTTCAAGGAAACGCCGGTGCGGGTGCGACTGACCTACTGGTGGCCGGGCCCGAACCGCCTGGTGATCGACGCCGACGACTACGCCGGACACCGGATCCATGCCTGGTGCACCAAATTGGATGCCGACTCGTTTCCGCTGGTCGAGCGGGGCTTCAGCTGGGTGCAGGAACAGCCCTACAACCGGTAGCCGCTCTCCCCGCGAGTGCAGTCCCCGCGGCTCTCCGCGCGTCTTCGCAGCGGGTGTTCACCCTCGGCGCGTCCGACGGCGTTGTGCTTAACTGCGGTTCATGAGTTCTCGGTGTCGACCGGTGGTGCTGTGGTTCGCGGCGTTGGTCAGTGTGCTCGCGCTAGCGGGCTGCGGCGGCGCCCACCACGATGGCGCCGCCAGCAGCAGCGCTGCGCCTGAGCCGTCCACGACCACCACCCCCGAAGGACCGCAGGCGGGGTCGGGTGCGTTGCCAGAGGGCTTTCCCGCCGACGTCCCGGTGGTCAAGGGCAACATCGCCGGTAAATACGTCGATATTCCCGGATCGAGCGGCGGCAAGGTTTGGAACCTGACCGTGACCGGTATCGACCCCGCCGCCTACGACGAAGCCGATCGGCTGCTAGCCGAGGGCGGGTTCACCCGCGCCGAGCCGGGCGAGTCCGAACCGTCGTGGTCACGTCATCCCTGCGATCGCGAATCGCAGTTCACCAAGGACACCGCCGACGGCGGCTCCTACGTCGTGCATCTGTGCGGGCGGCAACCCGAGCCCGGATATCAGCTCGAATACGACGTCAACGTCTACCCCAAGGTTGACTGGCAGCTGCCGTCGCTCCCCCAGGTTCCGGCGGGCCCGCAGGTTCCGGCGGGCCCGCAACCACCCCGCTGAGGACATATCGCGGCAAGATTGGCGGGCTGCGGGCGGGTCGCCGTGTGTTTAGCTGTAGCGGTGACTTCTCGACGGCGCGTGCTGCTGGTTCACTCGATCGGGACCGTGGTGTGCGTGTTCGCATTGGCGGGATGCGGTGGCGGAACTCACCACGGCGCTGCCACCAGCCACTCCACTTCGTCCTCGACGACGGTTGCGCCGGATCGAGCCAGCGCCGATGCGCTGCCGAAAGGCTTTCCGTCCGATGTGCCGGTAGTCAAGGGCACCATCCAGGGCAAATATGACGATGTGGTCGGAGACGGGAGAAGCCCGTTTTGGTACCTAACCGTCACCGGGGTCGACGCCAGCTCCTACGACAAAGCGGAACAGCTGCTGCTCAACGCAGGGTTCAGCCGTGATCAGGGCCGCGATGACCACGACTTGCAAAGCTGCGGCCGCCACTCGGAATTCACCAAGCTAGCCGCCGAGTACTACGACATTACGTTGTGCGGCAACGACACCGGGTCCGGATACCAGCTGAAATACAACGTCTTCCTCATCCACGACGCTGGGCCCACACCGGTGCCGCCCCCGACGCTCCCGCCGTTCGAGCCGACTCCTCCGTTCCCTAACTGAGGACATATCGCGGCAAGATTGGCGGGCTGGGTAGCCGACTATGCGTCGAGATTGCGCTGAGGGCTGCGATTTCGCGGGCGAAATCCACGACCCTGGACGCAATCTCACGGGGAAGAGTGTCAGCACCGACAGCGGCTACTGCACCGCCCAGCGGCTGTCGGCCACCCACGGCGAGGCCTGCGCCGTCACCGCCCAGGCCTGCGCGGCCGGGATGTCCACCACCTGGTAGGCCTTGACCCCCGCGGCGGTGGCGGCCACCAACGTCGCCACCCCGGCGCGGCGCTGAAACCAGCTCTGGCGCACCGTCCAGGCGATGATCCCGGCGGTGGCGATGCAGTCGCGGCGCCGCTGCAGGCTGCCGGTGCGCGCCACCAGCCAGTCGGCGTCCACCCGATGCCCCAGTGCCCGCACCCGGTCGGCGGCCACCAGCACCGCGGCCACCGTGACCAGACCCCACAGGGGCCACACCCAGCCCGGCGCGGCGAACACCGCCAGCAGCACCCCGGCCACCAGCGGCAGCACCAGCGCCCGGGTCCAGCGCCGCCGCGCGGCCGCCGGCCCGTGGC
>NZ_MLQM01000058.1:0-26523 GCF_001854525.1 Mycobacterium talmoniae | reverse complement strand
CCGAGCCTGCGCTCAGGCCCAGTTTCAGCACGAAACCACGGCCTCACCGCAGGGTCGATGCCCTCCCCGCAGCCTCGATGCCCTCACCGCAGGGTCGATGCCCTCCCCGCAGACTCGGTGCCGCCACCGCAGGCTCGATGCCCTCACCGCAGGCTCGACGCCGCCAGCGCAGGCTCGACGCGCGCCAAACCCACGGTGGGAACCCACCCGCCCCACCTACCACAGGAACCCCAGAACCGACGGCCCCAATAACCCGCTAGGCGACGCCGGGGTCGGAGGTCTGCTCCGGCGCGGCGGCCACGTCGTCGATCTGGTACTGGCGGGCGGCCGCGATCGCCACCGACGGGTCGATCTCGCCGTCGCGGGCCAGCGCCTCCAGCACCGCCACCACCACCGATTCGGCGTCGGTGTTGAAGTAGCGCCGCGCCGCCGGGCGGGTGTCGGAGAAGCCGAACCCGTCGGTGCCCAGCGTGACGTAGGTGCCCGGCACCCACGGCCGGATCTGCTCGGGCACCGCTCGCATCCAGTCCGACACCGCGATCACCGGCCCGCGCGCGTCGGCCAACGCCTGCGTCACGTACGGCACCCCGGCCGGGCGGTCCGGGTGGCGCAGCTGGTCGCGTTCGATGGCCAGCCCGTCGCGGTTGAGCTCACCCCAGCTGGTCACCGACCACACGTCGGCGGCCACGTCCCAGTCGGCGGCCAGCAGCTCGGCGGCCCGCAACGCCTCGGGCATCGCCACCCCGGAGGCCAACAGCTGGGCGGTGCTGGTGCGACGCTCGGACGCCGTGCGGTAGCGGTAGATGCCGCGCAGCAGCCCCTCCACGTCGAGGTTGTCCGGCTCGGCCGGCTGCACGTAGGGCTCGTTGTAGATGGTCAGGTAGAAGAACACGTTTTCCGGGTTCTCGCCGTACATCCGGGCCAGCCCGCTTTCGATGATGTGCGCGATCTCGTAGGCGAACGCCGGATCGTAGGTGACCACCGCCGGATTCGTGGACGCCAGCAGCAGCGAATGGCCGTCGGCGTGCTGCAGACCCTCCCCGGTCAAGGTGGTGCGCCCGGCGGTGGCGCCCAGCAAGAAGCCGCGGGCCATCTGGTCGCCGGCCGCCCACAGGCCGTCGCCGGTGCGCTGGAATCCGAACATCGAATAGAAGATGTAGAGCGGGATCATCGGCACGTTGTGGGTGGCATACGAGGTGCCCACCGCCGTGAAGCAGGCCGTCGACCCGGCCTCGTTGATGCCCTCGTGCAGGATCTGGCCGACTTCGCTTTCCTTGTAGGCCAGCATCAGTTCGGCGTCCACCGAGGTGTACAGCTGCCCGTTGCGGTTGTAGATCTTCAGCGACGGGAACCACGAGTCCATCCCGAAGGTGCGGGCCTCGTCGGGAATGATCGGTACCAGCCGCGGGCCGATTTCCTTGTCCCGCAACAGTTCCTTGAAGATCCGCACGGTGGCCATGGTGGTGGCCACCTCCTGGTGGCCCGAGCCCTTCTTCACCGCGGCGTAGGCGTCGCGGCCGGGCAGGGTCAGTGCCTTGGACTTGGTGCGACGCTCCGGCACGAAACCGCCCAGGGTGCGACGGCGGTCGAGCAGGTAGCGGATCTCCGGCGCGTCCGGGCCGGGGTGGTAGTACGGCGGCAGGTACGGGTCGTCGTCCAACTGCTTGTCGGAGACCGGGATTCGCATGGAATCCCGGAAGTCCTTGAGGTCTTGCAACCGGAACTTCTTCATCTGGTGGGTGGCGTTGCGGCCGGCGAAGTAGGAGCCCAGCCCGTAGCCCTTGATGGTCTTGGCCAGGATCACCGTCGGCTGACCCTTGTGCTCGATGGCCGCTCGGTAGGCCGCGTACAGCTTGCGGTAGTCGTGGCCGCCGCGCTTGAGGTTCCAGATCTGTTGATCGGACAGGTCGGCGACCAGCGCCTTGGTGCGCGGGTCGCGGCCGAAGAAGTGGTCGCGCACGTAGCCGCCGTCGTTGGCCTTATAGGTCTGGTAGTCCCCGTCGGGGGTGACGTTCATCAGGTTGACCAGCGCGCCGTCCTTGTCGGCGTGCAGCAGCGCATCCCACTCCCGGCCCCACACCACCTTGATGACGTTCCAGCCGGCACCGCGGAAGAACGATTCCAGCTCCTGGATGATCTTGCCGTTGCCGCGCACCGGGCCGTCCAGGCGCTGCAGGTTGCAGTTGATCACGAAGGTCAGGTTGTCCAGCGCGTCCAGCGCCGCGACGTGCGCCAGCCCGCGGCTTTCCGGCTCGTCCATCTCGCCGTCGCCCAGGAAACACCACACATGCTGATCGGAGGTGTCCTTGATGCCGCGGTCGTGCAGGTAGTGGTTGAACCGGGCCTGGTAGATGGCGTTCATCGGGCCCAGGCCCATCGACACCGTCGGGAACTCCCAGAAGTCGGGCATCAGCCGCGGGTGCGGGTAGGACGGCAGCCCGCCGCCGGGGTGGGAATGCTCCTGACGGAACCCGTCGAGCTGGTCGGCGGACAGCCGGCCCTCCAGAAAGGCCCGGGCGTAGATGCCGGGGGAGGCGTGGCCCTGGATGAACACTTGGTCGCCGCCGCCGGGATGCGATTTGCCGCGGAAGAAGTGGTTGAACCCGACCTCATACAGCGACGACGACGACGCGTAGGTCGAGATGTGGCCGCCCACGCCCACCCCGGGGCGCTGCGCGCGGTGCACCATGATGGCCGCGTTCCAGCGGATCCAGGCCCGGTACCGTCGTTCGACGTCCTCGTCGCCGGGGAACCACGGTTCCAGCTCGGTGGGGATGGTGTTGACGTAGTCGGTGGACGTCAACGCCGGGATCGCCACCCGCTGCTCGCCGGCGCGTTCCAGCAGCCGCAACATCAGGTAGCGGGCCCGCGCCGGACCCGACCGCTCCCGCAGTTCGTCGAAGGACTCCAGCCATTCGGCGGTTTCTTCGGGGTCGATGTCGGGCAGATACGAGGCGACGCCCTCGCGGATCACCCGAACCCGGTCGGATTCACTTGCGCTGCTTGAGTTTTTCGCCAGATCGTGGCGCTCGAACTCGGTGGTCAACTTCCGCTCCTTGGTAGGCGGTTCACTTGTCGGCAACGGCTTGTCGGCTTGTGGCCGAAGGAATGCTGTTGCTGTCTGACATCGTCCCCTATCGGCGCGATCGGCCGCGCCGCGGGGCCGCGCCCGCAGACAAAATTTGGCCCACCCGGCCGAACGGGGCCCGCTACCCGGTAACGTCTCAGCTTGTGCTGATCGGAGGGCGTACCGCAGTGCGAGGTGGATCGGGGGATTCCGCGTCTGGGTCACCAGTTCGGTTCCGGTGGTCGCGTCGGCGCGGCGCCCTGGCGCTCGGCTCGGTCGCGGCGCTGGCGATGGGCATCGTCGGCTGCACCAGCATCATCACCGGGACGGCGACGGTGGACACCTCGGCCGCCCCCGCGTATCGCACGTCGGTCTCCAAGTCGCTGTCGGCCTCGGCCGCGACATCCAGCAGCCGCGAGTCGCAGCGCCAGCAGTCGTTGACCACCCAGGCGATCAGCGGCGCCTGCGGGACGTTTCGGACCACCAGCGAGGACGCCGTCGCCGCGACGAACAACTGGGTCGACGCCTACAACAAGGGCGGGGACACCGGCGGCACGTCGGGGCCGGCGGTGGACGCGCTCAACCGCAGCGCCGACGCGGTCGCCGGTGCCATCACCGACGCGATGCCGCAGGGCATGCGCGACACGTTCAATTCCTACATCGCCGCGGCCCGGTCGGTGGCCGACGCGATCGCCACCCACGCGGCGATCTCGGTGTATAACTCGCGCAAAGATCAGCTGAACCAAATCAAAGGTCAGGGGTTCGAGCAATGCCGCCCGTTTCCTTGAGCCCGGGACGTGCGCGGGTTGTGCAACGATAATGCCGATCACACGATGTGTTGACGGTTGAAGGAGGAGGTCCCACGGTGGTGGCGGCGGATGACGCCCCGAACTACGCCCGCAAGCTGGGCATCGGCAAAGAGCAGGTCGTCCAGGAGTGGGGCTGGGACGAGGACACCGACGACGACATCCGCGCCGACGTCGAGGACGCCTGCGGCAGTGAGCTGCTCGACGAGGACACCGACGAGGTGGTCGACGTGGTGCTGCTGTGGTGGCGCGACGGCGACGGCGACCTGGTGGACACCCTGATGGACGCCATCGCGGCGCTGGCCGACGACGGGGTGATCTGGGTGTTGACCCCCAAGACCGGTCGGCCCGGGCACGTGCAGCCCGCCGAGATCGCCGAGGCGGCGCCCACCGCGGGCCTGATGCCCACGTCGTCGGTCAACCTCGGCGATTGGAGCGCCAGCCGACTGGTGCAGCCCAAGGCGCGGGCGGGCAAGCGCTGATGCTGACCGTCGGAACCGAGGCCCCCGACTTCACCCTGCGCGACCAGAATCAGCAGCCCGTCACGCTGTCGGACTACCGCGGCGACAAGAACGTGCTGGTGGTGTTCTTCCCGTTGGCGTTCACCGGGATCTGCCAGGGCGAGCTGGACCAGCTGCGGGATCACCTGCCCGACTACGAGAACGACGACAGCGTCGCGCTGGCGATTTCGGTGGGACCGCCCCCGACGCACAAGATCTGGGCGACCGAGAGCGGGTTTTTGTTCCCGGTGCTGTCGGATTTCTGGCCGCACGGCGCGGTCAGCCAGGCCTACGGGGTGTTCAACGACGACACCGGGTTCTCCAACCGCGGCACCTTCGTGATCGACCGGTCCGGGGTGATCCGGTTCGCCGAGATGAAGCAGCCCGGCGAGGCCCGCGACCAAAAGCTGTGGCTCAACGCCCTCGCCGCCCTGCAGGCGTGAGGGTCGCCTTATTGCGCGAGCGTGCGTGTCCCCGGCCGACACGCCGTGGGAAATCCCGTTTCTGCGCACGCTCGTCGCGGCCCGGCGACGGTTTGGGCGCTAGGCTCCCAGCCGGGTAGCCTGCCCCAGGCAGGGCGCGTAGCTCAGTGGTAGAGCTCTGGTTTTACACACCAGCGGTCGGCGGTTCGATACCGTCCGCGCCCACCAGTGTTATTGCAGCTCAGAGGCATTAACGGCACGCAGGCGACGCGGTGGTGCGGGCTCCGTGCCCACACCGTGCCCACAAGTTACAGATAACGCCGCATCAATGGCGTGACCTACAGCGTCGATATCCGAGTCGTACAGGTGCCCGTAGCGGTCCAAGGTGAGGCCCGCCGAGGCATGGCCCAACATGTTCTGCAACGCCTTGATGTTGGCGCCGGCCCGGATCGCCAGCGACGCGGCCGTGTGGCGAAGTTCGTGGATCTTGAAGTCGGTCGGCAGCCCGGCATCGGCCAGTGTGCGAGCCCACCAACGGCGGCGAACGTTACTGGCCCGCATCCACCCGCCGGCCGAATCGGGGAACACCAGATCATCGGCAGCGCCCGGCGTGAGCATCCTGGCGACGGTCGCCGGTAGCGCCACGGTGCGCTCCTTGCCGTTCTTCGGTGATCCGACGACCGCCTTGCCGGCGACGAACGTCACCGACCGACACACCCGCAGCCGCAGCCCGTCGGTATCCACATCGCGCCACCGAAGCTCCGCGGCCTCACCGAACCTCAACCCGGTGGTGCCCAGGACGTACACCAACGCCCTGTGCTCACCCGCGGCCAGGGCGGCACGGTGCAGCTCGGCGGCGCTCAGGTACCGCTGCTCGATCATCTTGACCGTGGGTAGTTCGATGCCCTCCACCACGTTCACCGCGAGCCGATTGTCAGCGACCGCGGCCGCGAGCACCTGGCGCAGCAACCCGGTTGCCTTGTGCACCGATGACGCCGCAGCGCCGCCGGCCACCAGATCGGCCACCAGGGCGCGGACCATCGGCCGGGTGATGTCACCGATCGCCACGTCGCGGAAGCGGGCCAGCGCCACGTCCAGGGTGACCTCGTAGCGCGCCCTGGTCGACGGCTTGAGATTGTGCTTGGCGTCCAGCCACTCGCGGGCCAGATCGCCGAACTTCACCCGACCATCAGCCGGTGCCACATACGCACCGCGGCGTTTGTCGACCTCGAGTTGCTCGGCGAACGCCTGGGCGTCGCGCTTCGTTCGGAACCCGCGCTTATCGGTCTGCCGGCGGTCCGGCGTGCGGTAGCGGACACGCCAACGTGTTGCCCCGCTTGCTGTTTCGTACCTACTGATCGTTGCCATTGCCAGGCTCAAGCAGACTGTTGAACCACTCTTCTTGCTGTCGCTCGTGATCGAACTGGATGCGGGCCATCTGCTGCATCCAGTCGGGTAGCGCCCTGGCCAGGAACGCAACCCGCGTCATGTTCACACCGCCGGCCTGCGCCGGCAGAGCGTCGCGAGCACTCAGCCACGCGAACAACGCAGCCGCCGGAAGGTCACCATCGAACCCGGTGATATCCACCAGCTCATCCGGGGCCGAAGCACGCGGCATCAACAGCGTGATCGGTGAAACACCAAGCGCCACAGCGAGAGCAACCAAATCGTCGGCGTCTACGCGGCGTTCGTAAGTCTCAAGTTTGCGTAGCCCGAGAGGCGGTATAGGGCGGCCGATGGACTTGAGGCGTTCCGCGAGTTCGGTGAACGGCAAGCCGTCACGTAGCCGCTTGATGTTGTCGGCCGCGGTGATCCCGGTAATGCCAAGTGGGTTCTTCTTCCGGGCCTGATCGTCTGCCGCCATGGCACCGAGCGTAAGCGATGGAAACCATCGTTTCAACTGTCGTCTTGACACTTCACAAGGCGGTGTGCATCATCATCGTTGTAAGGATTGAAACCATCGTTGCGGAGATGGAGGTGAGACAGGTGTCCGATTTACCCGAGGTGATGACGGCCAAGCAGTTGGCCGCGTTCCTGCACATCAGCGAAGCGTCGCTGGCCCAAGATCGCTACCTGCGGCGCGGGGTGCCGTTCGTGAAGGTCGGCAACAAGCGCGTTCGCTACATGCGTGAGGACGTTCTGAACTACCTGGCGGCCAACCGATCAGGCGGCGCTGCCTGATGAACCGCCCCCAGGAATCCCACGCCGACCTCGGCCTGGTCGACGACGACAACACTGAGGACTTACGCAAAACGGCCCCCGTTGACCCGGTGTTACCAGCACCGGCGGGGACCGCTGCGAACCAACCACTCACCAGAAAGAAGGTTCAACCGTGACTGTAGATCACAACGCAGACGTTGCACACCCCGACCAGCGCGCCGAGTGCCGCTATTGCACGGTGCCTACCGAGGACGGCGCCGATGTGTGCGCGTTCTGCCGGACTTACACCCCGCCCCCGACCAACGCCGAGGCCGACAGGCTGATTGCTAGCGCCTACAGCCATACGCAGGCGGCCGCCGACGACGCGGGCAACGCGCTCGACATCCTGCCCGAGGACGCGCCATTGCTGGCCGTCGTCGACCTGGTGACCGCGATCGCCCACATGAAGGCGGCCCGCAGGTGCCTCGACAAGGCCGGTGCAGGGTTCGGGGCCGCGCAGGTGGTGCGGCGATGAGCGCAGCCCGGCCGCTGACGTTGGTCAAAGACACCGGATCCAGCGGCAGCGAACCGCCACTGTTGGAGCGCTACCAGATATGGATGCAGGGCCGCGGGCTGTCGGCCCGCAGCATCGGCGACACAATGGGCACCCTACGGCGCCTTGAGCGCGTCGCCGGCCGGCCCGCTCACCTGGTGACCGCCTTGGCCGTCTCGCGGTTCCTGGGAGCCGAGAACCTCGGTCCGCGTGCCCGCTACACCTACTTCGGGCATCTGCGCGGGTTCTACCGCTGGCTTGCTGACAACGGGCACGGCCCGGACGCCATGGCCACCCTGCCGCGGCCCCGCATGCCCAGGTGCACGCCGAGGCCGATCACCACCGAGCAGCTTCAGGCACTGCTGGCGCTGCCACTGCGACGCAAGACCCGCGCCATGGTGATGTTGGCCGCGCTGGCCGGGCTGCGCGCTCACGAAATCGCCAAGGTGAAGGGCCAAGACGTCGACCGGGATGCCCGCACCCTGTACGTGATCGGCAAAGGCGGACACGGCGCGTCCATCCCGCTGCACCCGCAACTCGTCGAGGTCGCGCGGGCGATGCCGGCGCGCGGCTGGTGGTTCCCGGCGAACTCAACACGACCAGGCCAGCACATCCGTTCCAACTGCGTCGTCATGACGATCAGCGATGCCTGCAAACGTGCCGGCATCGCTGCCGGGACCGCGCACCGGCTGCGGCACTGGTATGGCACGCATCTTGTTGCGGCCGGCGCGGACCTGCGGACCGTCCAAACGTTGCTGCGGCACGAAAACCTCACCAGCACCGCCATTTACACCCAAGTCACCGATGAGCGCCGCATCGAGGCGATTAATCGGCTAGACCCGTTCGGCGACGGCATAACCGAGGCGAGCCGATGAGCGCGCCCAGCTCTCAGCAAGTCGCATGGTGGCCTGTGCACGAGTTCATCACGGCGTTGGTCGACCAGGCCAACAGCCTGCCGGCGGCCGGCACGCCGGCGTGGTGCGCGCTGGCCGACAGCGACCCACGGAAACTGCTGGCGCTGGCCGCAGCCGGCGAGCATCACGTACTGCGCATGGAGGTAGCGCAGACGGCTATGGCCGATGCCGGCGCTGCGATCAGCGCAGCCGAGAACTGGGCCACTGTCGCCCGCAGCCACCTACGCCGCGCTCATGCCGAACGCAGCGGCGCCTACATTCCCAGGAGGACAGCTTGACCGCCGTTGAGTTCTGGTCGTCCCGGCCGATCCTGGCCCACCTTCACCAGTTCGCCCAGGCCCGACGCCGCTGCCCCTGGGCGGTGCTCGGCGTGGCGATGGTCCGCGCCGCCGGCATCATCCCGCCGGCAACTGGCCTACCCCCGCACGTCGGCGGCCGGGCCAGCCTCAACCTGTTCGTGGCCCTGACCGGTCCATCCGGTGCGGGCAAGGGCACCAGCGAGTCGGCAGCCCGAGACGCCATCTTGTTCCGCTGGCACCACGGCGATCCTGTCGAGCTGCCGGAGTTCCCGATCGGCTCTGGTGAGGGCATCGCGCGCACCTTCATGCCGCCGGCCACCGGTAAGGGCAAAGACGAGACCGACGCCCAGGCCGAGCAGATCACCACCGCCATGTTCTCGGTTCCCGAGGTCGACACCGCGGCCGGCCTGTTCTCCCGGTCAGGGTCCACGCTGGAAAGCGAACTGCGCAAGGTGTTCTCCGGTGAACAACTCGGCTTCACCAACGCCCAGGCCCACACCCGCACGCGGGTACCGGCCCACAGCTACCGGTGCGGCCTGATCGTCGGTGTTCAGCCCGGCCGGGCCGGCGCCCTGCTCGACGGCGCTGACGGTGGCACCCCGCAACGGTTCGTGTGGCTGCCCGTGCTCGACGCGGACATGCCCGACGAACGCCCCGACGAACCCGCGCCGGTCACGATCACTCAGCCGCGGTTCTCCGGTGACCTCGTGGTGCCCGACGTTGCGCGCGACGCGATCGACGCTCACCAGCTCGCCATGCACCGCGGCACGGTCGACCCCCTCGACGGACACCGGCTGTTGGTCAGGCTCAAGGTCGCCGCCGCGCTGATGGTTCTCGACGGCCGCGACGAGGCCCCGACGATCAACGACGAGGACTGGCACCTGGCCGGCGTCGTCATGGCGATGTCGGACCACACCCGCGCATGGGTTCAGCGTGAGCGCACCGAAGCAGCCCGACGCAGCAACCGCGGCCGCGCTCTAGCAACCGCCGAGCGTGACGAGGTCGTGTCCGACCGCAAACTACAGCGAGCCAAGCAGGCCATCGTGCGATGGCTCAACAAGCGCGGTGAACTTGCCCGCCGCGACCTGCTTGCGCGGGTCAAGGCTGATATCCGCGACTACTTCGACACCGCCGTTGCGGAGTTAGCTGAAGATGGTCAGATTGTCGTGATTGAGGTCGCCAACGGCACGCGGTATCAACTCACAGCCGAAGGTACAGCGGTACCGGAGGTACAGCCCCCAAATCCGCAGGTCAACGACGCTGTACCCGAGTACAGCGCTGTACCACCCGCTACCGTGACTGATTTGGATTCTCGCAGGTCGCCGGAAACCGAGCGACCGAAGCTCTCATGCGCTAAGTGGTTCGACAACCACATTGCGGAACTGCGCGCAGCCGGACACACCACCGCAGAATCGTTTGCTGTGTTCGCCGCGGGGGAGGCCGCCGGATACAACCGGCAGAACCTCGCCACGGCCGCGAACAACCACCCCGACGTCCGCGTCGCCGGCCGCAGGAACAAGGGCACAACATGGTCCATCGACCCCACGCAGCAAATCGACTACAAGCCGGTGCACGAATGGGTAGACGACTACCTGGCAACGCTTCCCGCCGACACCACAGAGATCGACCGCGGCCACTTCCGGGCCGCCGGCCAGCAGCGCGGCTACACCTGGGAGAACCTGCGCAAGGCGATCCGCCAGCATCCCCGCGTCGACCCGCAGCCCGTCCGCGGCCAACGAGAAAGCGCGTGGATTCTGCTGCCGCAGGACGTGGCATCATGACCCAGCTCGATCGCCTCCTGGCCGCCATTGGCGTGGCGCCCGCGTTGCCCGGTGCCCGATGCAGGGGCCGGCATCGGCTCTTCGACGGCCGCGGCAGCGACGAGGCTCCCGAGGTCGCAGAACAGCGGCACGCCCAGGCCATCGGCCTATGCCAGCGCTGCCCGTCGATCGACCCATGCCGGGCGTGGCTCGAATCACTGCCACCGCGACGCAGGCCAGCCGGTGTCGTCGCCGGCCAACTCACCCAACCCCGGCCAGTCGGCCGGCCGCCCAAGGTGGTCGGCAGATGAGGCTGCGACCGAACAACTGCCACGCCAAGGTGTTCGTGCGTCCCGGCCGCCAGTACCGGCCGATCACCCTCGGGTTAGGCCCAGGAGTGAATTACGAGATGACCGCCGACGAAGCGCGGCAACTGGCCCTGGACCTGGCCGACGCCATCGAAGCACACCGAACCGGAGAACAACCCGCCAAACCTGGCCAGTTGGCCAGCCAACCGAAAGGACACAACCCGATGGACAAGTCGCTCAAGGACTACGCCGACCACGTACACGGCGATTACCGCCGAGCCGCCGCATGCGTCGCCCATTTCGCCCGCGGCGACGGCGACGGAGTATTCGCCGTCATCTCCGACGCCGGCGCCCACAACCGAAAGATCGAACTCATCCTCGCCATCCTCGGCCTGTACCAGCTCGTGGTCCCGCAGATCACCGACGACGACGTGATCGCCCGCATTCAGCAGCTCGCCGCTAAATGGGCTGCCGACGAAGACAACGAGAACGCCACCAACTGAAAGGAATCGCCATGTCCGACAACAACACTCAAGACAGCGCCGCAGACGCACCACGCCCGGTCGACCCGGCCGCAAAGGGTCGCGTTTCAAACGCGACCCTTGACGACGCCGAACCGACCGCCGAGGACTACGCCGCCGCTGAACGGGTGCTGACCGCCGACACCAACACGGCCGACGCCGAAACTGATGACGGTGACGACCAGGGCGACATCGGCAAGGTCCGACGTGAAGCCGCCAAGCTGCGCACCCGCGCCAAAACCGCCGAGGCCGAGCGCGACCAGGCCAACGAACTGCTGGCCCGCACACGGCAATCCATCGTGGACGATGCGCTCACCACGGCCGGCGTCGACCCGCGCCTGTTGACCGCGGCCGGCCACAGCATCGAATCGTTCATCGACGCCGACACCGGCCTGATCGACCGCGACCAGCTGGCCGAGGCCATCGAAGCGGTGCGCGACGAGTTCAAGCTGCCGCGCGGCTTCACCCCCAACCGTTCGCAAGGTGCGGGCGGCCAACCACCACCGCCGGCCAAACCGTCGCTGGCAGACGCATTCCGTCAGCAGTAGCCGCTACACTGACCGTCGCAGGGTGCCAGCGGCCCGGAGCCGCCCACCCCGCGACGATCAGCACCCCGGCGTGCACCCGCGCAACCCGCCCGGAGCGGACGCGAATCCCACAGATACCGCACGCCCGTGAAAGGTGCACACCATGACCACGATCACCACCAAGACCGCCGAATACCCCTGGCGGCCAGATGTTTCCGTATTCGAACCCGCCGACGTTCTGCCCCAGGCCGCGATCCTGCAATTCTCCACCGTGTCCGGCCGCATCGAGGGTGACCAGCCCGCGCTGCGCGTGGCCTACGTGGTCGACGATGACGCCGCGTTCGTCGACGAAGGCGCCACCATCGACGAGTCGAACCCCGACCTCAACGAAGCTGTCGTCTACACCCGTAAGTTCGCCCAGCTGGTCCGGCTGTCGCGGGAGCAGTACAGCCAGAACATGACCCCCGAACAGCTCGCGGCGTCGGTCGCCCGTGCCATGACCGCCAAGGCCGACAACGCATTCCTGGCCCAGGCCGCGCCCGTCAGCCCGGCCGTTGCACCGGTCGCCGGGCTGGTCAACGCGACCGGCATCGAATCCAAGACCGACGTGGCAACCAACCTCGACGCCCTGATCGACCTCGAGGCCACCGTCCGAAACAACGGCGCCCACCTGGAAACCAGCGCATGGGTCATGTCGCCGGACTGCTGGGCTGGACTGCGCAAGCTCAAGCAGGGCACCGCGTCCAACGTGTCCATCCTGGGCGCCGGCACCGAACAGGCCCAACCGCTGCTGCTGTCCATCCCGGTCTACGTCAACGCCCAGATGCCCACGCTGACCGGCCTGCTCATCGACCGGACCGCCGTCATCAGCGCCGTCTCACAGCTCACTGTCGCCGTGTCGGATCAGCAGTACTTCAACAGCGACAGCATCGCTGTCCGCGCCACCATGCGCACCGGCCACGCGCTGCCACGGCCCAACCGCATCGGCAAGTTCACGCTCGACGACGGCAGCTAACCGAGACCTCGCCGCCGGTCTGCCTGCTGTATCGGTGGCGACGCGGGCCGGCGTGCGCCGTCGACTCCTGGGCGCAGCGCACCCGGCCCGCAACCCACCGGTGGCAGGGGTGTCCATCTGGCGTGCACCCTTCACGGTCGTCAGCCAGGCGCGCGCCTGCGGAGGGTACGGGCTAACCCTCCCCCTGGTGGCCCTCGCCCGGAGTGCCTTAGCACCTGCCCGGCAGCCAGCACCCGCCGAAACGTCGAACCCACGAGCCGCTACCAGCGCTCACCGAACCTAGGAGCGAAATCGTGACCGACCAGCAGAAACCGCCGCCCGGCCTGGGCACCGCTGGCCGCCGGCTGTGGCGGCAGGTGACCGCAGAAGCCACCGAGGACGGCCTTGAACTTGACTCTCGTGAGCGGATTTGGCTGCATTCCGCCGCGAAATTGACCGATCGCGTGGTCGCCCTAGAGGCCGCGATGGCTGACGCCGAGCTCGTCGTGAAGGGCTACAACGGGCAGCCGGTGGCCCATCCGCTGCTGACCGAGATTCGCCAGCACCACCTGCTGATCTGCCAGACGCTGGCGCGGCTGAAGGTGGACACCGCCGAGCCGGCGGCCGGGGTGCTCGGTGTCGTCGGCGGCAGCCGGCAACGGGCCGCGGCCAATAGGCGCTGGCGGGGGCCGGGCGCATGAAGCGCGTCCAGCGCGCTGACGGGCTGCGGCAACTGCTGCTGTCCGACCGCCAGCACGACCTTAAGCGGTGGCCCACTGGGCAGCCGGACCCGTTCGCCGAGGCACTGTGCGCCGGTGCTCCGGTGGCGGTGTCGGCGGCGCAGCTGATGCGCGCTCTGATGCACGCTGGGCTGCCACACGAGCAGTTCTGCTACGGCCGTAGCGACTACGGCAAGACGTTCGTGCTCGACGAGCGCGATCAGCTCACCGAGCACAACGGAGGTTGAACGATGGACCTACCGCTGACCCATCCCGACCGCTACGGGTGGCGGTTCTGGCGCCCGTTTCTACGGGGTGACGACCTGCCGGCATTGCCCGGTGATCGGATCGCACTGTAGCGGGTTGGTGGTCCAGCCGCCGTAGGTGCCGGGCACGTCCCAGGTGTTCAGGCCGGGCCCGTTGTAGGGCGGGGTGCCTTCACAGTTCCAGTCACCTTCGAACAGGCACCGCGGCGCGGCCTGGGCAACGGGCGCCACGGCGACGCCGACACCGATCGCGGCCACACTCACCAACGCTGCCACCACACCCCGCACGATCCGACCCATGCTCACCACCTCCACGCCCGGTATATCGCTGAGCACCGACACGTCGTTTCGGGGGAGGCGCTGCACCGCTGCCCACTCCATGCCCACAACATGCCCACAGTTACAGATAACTTGGGTGAACTACACTGATGTAGTTCAGCAGTTCAGATACCGCGCTGGGGTATCTACCGGCCCCTGGAAACGCCTTTACACACCAGCGGTCGGCGGTTCGATACCGTCCGCGCCCACTTCAACCTCGATGGCGAGCACGGCGGCCTCGACCGGCTTGGTTCGGTACCGCCGCCCGCCGCTCCCCACCACGAACCGGATCTGCTGCGACGACGGATCGACCCGCTCGGTCAGCGTCCGCACCGTGTCCAGATCGGTGAGGAAGGTGCGGGTTTCGCCGGCCGGCACCTCGCACGGCGCCGGCACCGGGCTCAACTCCCCGGACCCGACCGGCTGCACCGAGGCGCCCGACGGGTCGGCGCGCACCGCCCACTGCGCGACCCGCAACGGCGCCCGGCCGGCGTTGGTGACCTCGACGCCGACCACCAGCTGCCCGGGCAGTTCGGTGGCCGCATCCACCATGGCCGTGACGGTCTGCGCGTTGATCTGCCCGCCGAAATACACGCCCGACGCGCTGCGCACCCCGATCGCCGGCGCCAGCTTGGGCCGCGGGTTCTGCACAAGAAACCCCACGATGTGCCAGGTCAGCGAGGACACGGCCAACACCGTGCCGATGATGCCCAGGACCAGGCCGGCGACGCTCACGGCGTGTCAGCGTAACGCGACTCCCGGTGGCTGGCGATCCAGCGCCGGCTGCCGGCCAGCACCGCGGCGTGCACCGCCCGCGCGATCCGGGCCCCGAACACCGAACGCGGCCCACCGTAGGGTTCGACCGCCCCCGCCGTGGGGCAGTGCACGACGACGGCGTCGGACGCGGTTCCGGTGGCGCGCACCCCGGCCTCGTGCAACGCCTGAACTTTCGCTTCGGTGGCGGTGGCCACCGCGTTGACCAGCGCCGCCTCCGACAGCCGCACCGGCACCGCCACCACGATGTTGATCGTGCCCACCGGGTAGTCGACGGCCCGATAGTCGGGCAACGCGGCGCCGGACGGCAGCTCCCGCCGGAAATGCCCGTCGGGGGCGGCCGCCCAGGCCGGGCTGGACAGCCCGACGGTCGCGGCGGCCCGCACCCCGCCGTCGCCGGCCAGGTGATGACGGGTGACGTCGACCGCGGTGAGCAGCCCGGCGCCACGACCGGGTAGGCCCAGCGCGGCGCCGATCTCAGCCAGGTGGCGGTCCGGGTCGTGCCGGTCGTAGTCCAGCGGCACCGTCGCGTTGACCACCCAGTCCCGCGCGCCGATGCCGCCGCCCAGCGGGCCCGACGAGATGCAGTGCCGCGGCTCGGCGAAACGCCAGACCAGCACCGGCAGCCGGCGGGCGCGTTCGGTCCGCGCGGTCACGATGGGGTCCATGCCGCGCCGTCTACACCACCCGCCGGCCGCGCCGGGCCCGGAACCGCATGTCCCACAGGTAGGCCCGGTAACCCAGGATCCAGGCCTGGTGCGGGATCAGCCGGTCGGCCAGCCGCAACGCGGTCAGCAACCATTCGAAGCGGCGCTGCTGGGCGGCCGACCAGTCCAGCTGCATCAGCGCGCGGAACTGCGGGGTCAAAAACCCGGTGGTGGCGAACAGGTTGAAACCGCCCGCCAGCCGCAGCGGCCACGGCAGGAACACCATCGACGCCACCCCGCGCAGATGCGCGCGCACCGGCGGGTCGATGCGCAGCTCGTCGAGCATGCGTTTCCAGTACTCGTCGAACGCCACCCGGTCCGCCGGCCACATGTCGTCGCGCACCTGCAGCGTGGTGCCCAGCCGTTTGGCGTCGGCGTACACGGCGTCGGCGGCGGCGTCGTCGAGCGGACCGTGCAGGAACTCGTGCTGGTCGACGAAATACCGGTACAGGCAGGCCGCCACCCACAGCTGCAGCCTGGGGTCGAAGGCGTTGTAGGACACCGGACTTGACGGGGTGGAACGCACCTGCCGGTGCGCGGTGTCCACCGCGGCGCGAAACAGCGCCCGGTCGGCGTCGGTGCCGATGGTCGCCACCGCCAGGTAGGTGCCGGTGGTGCGGGCCCGTTTGAACGGATGCTGGTAGACGTTGCCGCTGTCCACCCGGCTTTCGGCCACCCCGTAGCCGACCCCGGGCAACGCCAGCTGCATGATCACGTTGGCCGCCGGCAGCAACGCCGCCGCGGGGTTCAGCAGGTCGACCACCCGGGTGGCGGGCCGCTTCATCGGGGCTGCTCCATGAATGCGAGTATGCCGGAGTGGTGAGGCCGACGCGGGGCACTCGGGCGCTCGGCGTGCTGGCCGGCTACCTGGCCGACCTCGCCTGCGGCGACCCGGCCCGCGGCCACCCGGTCGCCGGATTCGGCGCCGCGGCCGCGGCCTTGGAGAACCTCAGCTACCGCGACACCCGGCTGGCCGGCGCGGTGCACACCGGTGTGCTGGTCGCCGCGGTGGGTGCGCTCGGCGCGTTGGCGCAGCGCGGCGCGACCCGGGCCGGTCCGCTGGGCGCGGCGGCCGCCACCGGCGCGGCGACCTGGGTGGTGCTGGGCGGCAGCTCGCTGACCCGCACCGGGGCGCAGATGGCGCAGCTGTTGGGCCGCGACGACCTGCAGGGAGCCCGGGCGCTGCTGCCGTCGCTGTGCGGCCGCGACCCGGCGGCGCTGGACCACACCGGACTGGTTCGGGCGGCGCTGGAATCGGTGGCGGAGAACACCTCCGACGCGCAGGTGGCGCCGCTGCTGTGGGCGTCGGTCGGCGGGCGCGGCCTGGGCCTCGGCGGCGCTGCGTTCGGCCCGGCGGGCGCGGACCTCGGAGAACACGAAGTAGCCCAACCCCAGCGGCGCGATGATCCCGAACGCGATCCACTGAATGCCGTAGGACAGGAACGGTCCGGAGTCCAGGTGTGGCAGCCCGATCACCCCCAGCCCGCCGGGCTGGTCGTCGACCAGCTGCAGATAGGACCCGGCCAGCGGCACCCCGGTCAGCGCGGCCACCTGCTCGACGCTGATCGAATACACCTGGGTGAAGCCGTCGGCGAGCAGCGGGTCCTTGCCGGGCGCCTCGGCGTCGCGCAGCCGCGCGGTGATGCTCACCGTCCCGGTCGGCGGCGGCGGGATCGGCGGCACCCGCGAACCCTGCTCGGGCCGTACGTAGCCGCGGTTGACCAGCACCGTCGGGCCGTGGTCGACGGCGAACGGGGCCAGCACCTTAAACGCCGGGTTGCCGTCGACCGGCTGCAGCCGCACCAGCACCTGCTTGTCCGCCAGGTAGTGCCCGACGGCGGTGACCCGTTGCCACTGCGCGTCCGGCGCCGACGAATCCTGGTGCGGCAGCAGTGATGTCAGCGGCACCGGGTCGGCGGTCAGGGAGTGCTCGATCTGGCTGTTCTCCCGGGAGGTCCGGGTGTTCTTGCCCAGCTGCCACGGCGCCAGCACGGTGAAACACAGGTAGGCGAAGGCGGCCACCACCACGGCCAGGGCCAGCCAGCCCGGCCGCAGCAGAAAAGCCCAGCGCCGCATCAGTGTTGCCCGTTGCTCAATCGGTCATCGACCCAGGCGTGCAGCCCGGGCAGCGCGGCGTCGATGACGGTGTAAGTGTCTTCGAAGTCGGCCTGGTCGCCGTAGTAGGGGTCCTCCACGTCGAGGGCATGCGCGCCGGAGCGGGGATCGAAGGACCGCAGCATCCGAATCCGATCGGGGTCCACACCCAACTGGTGCAGCAGCCGAACGTGGTTGCGGCCCAGCGCGATCACCAGGTCGGCGTCCAGGTGGTCGGCGCCGACCTGCGCGGCTCGGTGTTCGGTGGGGTAGCCGTGGGCGCGCAGCACCCGGTTGGCGCGCTCGTCGGCGCCGCTGCCGACATGCCAGTCGCCGGTGCCCGCGCTGGTGACCCGCACCGCGTCGCCCAGCCCGCGTTGCGCGATCTGGGCGGCGAACATCTTCTCCGCCATCGGCGAGCGGCAGATGTTGCCGGTGCACACGAAGGTGATGTGCAACTTGGGGTCAGACACCGCGCGGCGACGATGCAGGCCCGGCAGGGCCTGAGGAGGAGTCGGGCGTTCAGACACCGAGCACCTCCCGCAGTTCGGCGACGGTCGCGACCCGTGCCACGTCGGCGTCGTCGGCGAAATCGGACTGCCCGTAGCCCCAGCCGACCACCACCGTGTCGATGCCGTGGCTGGCGGCGCCGGCCACGTCGTGGGCGCGGTCACCGACCATCAGCACCCGCTGCGGCAGCGGGGCCAGCTGGGCCAGCGCGTGGGCCAGCACGTCGGCCTTGGCCGCGCGGGCCCCGTCGACGCTGGCCCCGGCGATGACCTCGAAATGGTCGTCGAGCCCGAAGTGGGCCAGGACGCGCCGCGCGGTCGGCTCGGCTTTGGAGGTGGCCACCGCCAGCCGCACCCCGGCCGCCCGCAGATCGGCCAGCAGCGGCGCGATCCCGTCGAACACGCTGTTCATCGCCCAGCCGCGGCTGGTGTAGTCGGCCCGGTAGGCGGCGACCGCGGCCTCGGTGCGCTCACCCAAACCCATCGCGGCGAGGGTGTGGTGCATCGGCGGGCCGACCAGGGTGGCGGCCAGGTCCCCGTCGGGCACCGCGGCGCCGACGTGCTGCAGGGCGTGGCGGAAGCTGGCCACGATCCCTTGTGCCGAGTCGGTCAAGGTGCCGTCCAGGTCGAAGATCACCAGCTGGGGGCGGGTGTCGGGGAGCGCGCGCGTCACGGCCCCATTGTCCCCGACGCGGCGGCGCGCGGTGTCGCGGTGCCGTCCTCATGTCACCGGCGCTCGGTCTGGCACGTGTGCACCGGAATGGCTGGGGTGTGCCGTTGCGTCCGCCTCTGAGCGACAACGCACCGATGTCAGACCCGCGTGCGACGGTCTGAGGACGAATTGCAGGGACCTGAAGCGGACCGGGCACAAAGTGAATGAGCGCAGTCAATCGGCGCAAGCGGACGGACCCCGTCGTTACCCGACGGTCGGCGGTGACGGCGGGGACGTGCCATTCACGCCGGACAATGCGCCCAAAGTCACCGATGCGCAACTAGCGCACATCCTCGTAGGGAAGCCCAAGAAGAACGGCTGGAGCGGCGGACACGGCTTCGGTGCGGGTAAGGGCAAATCGGAGTTTCCCGAGTCCTGGGACCGGACGAAGATCAGGGACGCGATCGACCAGGTTCTCGTTCAACCAGCCGAGATAATCCGAAAGGGCTCGACGTTGTATTTTCGCGCTTCCGTCGACGGGTTGCCCCTGGCGGTACGGGTGAAGGGGCGTGTCCATGGTCGGGTGCAGGTATGGACCGCGTATCCGGATTTGCCAATAGAATAGCGGCTATGACTGACCACGAGCTTGCCGAGCAGCTACTCGCTGTGGTCAATCCCAGTGGTGACGATGTGCTTGAGGGCGCAATCCGCGCTGGCGAGGATGCCGCTGCGATTATCGACCTTGTGGAGCAGGCCGCGATCCGACGGGTCCGTTTGTCACAGGTACTCGTGGACGCGGTTGCCGATTTTGCTGATGACGCAGCTCTGGATCGCGACGATATTGCTGCCATCCGCGAGGACTTGGCCAAGTTACGCGCCGCAAACTCCGTCTTGCGGTAACGCGTGCTCGGGTGCGCCAACTGGTAGAGCGGCCGTACTTAAAATCCGGTGGCTGTGGGTTCGAGTCCCTCCCTGAGCACCTGCTGGGGTAGGCAAATTGGTAAAGCCGCGCGCCTCAAAAGCGCGTGTATGTGGGTTCGAATCCCACCCTCAGCACCACAACTTCCGGCGTTGATCAGCGTTGAGCACATCGACACATCCGTCACGCGACAACAATCCGTCGGCACTGCGTTGGCCCGGTCGGTAGGCAGGATGTCGAGACGGTGGCGTGAAGGCTGTCCCGGTGCCACGCCGCCTTCCAAGGCGACCACCGGCGCAGGCAAGGAATGGAGCTTATCCCGATGTGCCCACCTGCGCCGTTGCACCGCGCACTAGGGTTTGACGGGTGGCGAGTCTGGATCCGAGCGGGCCGATCCCGCGGGCGGCGGCGCGCTACCACGGTGATCAGGCCGCTGAACCCGGCATGCTGGACTTCGCCGTCAACGTCCGCCACCGGCGACCGCCGGACTGGCTGCTGGCCGCGCTGGCGGCCCGGCTGCCGGACCTGGCCCGCTATCCCAGCGGGGACGACGAGCGGGCCGCCGCGCAGGCGGTCGCCGACCGGCACGGGCGGACCCGCGACGAGGTGGCGCTGCTGGCCGGGGCCAGCGAGGGGTTCGCGCTGCTGCCCAACCTGGGTGTGAGGCTGGCGGCGCTGATCGCGCCGTCGTTCACCGAACCGGAGGCCGCGCTGACCGCGGCCGGGGTGCCGCTCCGCCACGTGGTGCTGCCGCCGCCGTTTGCGCTGCCCGACGCGGCGGTGCCCGACGACGCCGACCTGGTGGTGGTCGGCAACCCGACCAATCCCACCGGGGTGCTGCACCGCCGCGAGCAGATCCTGGCGCTGCGCCGCACGGGGCGGCTCCTGGTGGTCGATGAGGCGTTCGCCGACGCGGTGCCCGGCGAGCCGGAGTCGCTGGCCGACGCGTCACTGCCCGATGTGGTGGTGCTGCGCAGCCTGACCAAGACCTGGTCGCTGGCCGGGCTGCGGGTCGGCTATGCGCTGGGCGCCCCCGAGGTGCTGGCCCGGTTGACCGCACGGCGGGCGCACTGGCCGCTGGGCACCTTGCAGCTGGCGGCGATCGCCGCCTGTTGCGCGTCGGCGGCGGTGGCCCAGGCCGCCGCCGACGCGGACCGGCTGGCGGCGCTGCGCGCGCAGCTGGTGGCCGGCCTGCAAGCGGTGGGGGTCGAGGTGGTCGAGGGCCGTGCACCGTTTGTGCTGTGCCGGGTCCCGGACGCCGAGCTGATGCGAAAACACCTGCACGCTAAGGAGATTGCGGTGCGCCGCTGTGACACGTTCATCGGCCTGGACGGGCAGTATCTGCGGGTGGCGGTGCGCCCCGAGTGGCCGGTGCTGGTGGACGCCATCGCGGAGGCGCTGTGAGCATCCGGCTGACCGAGGTGATCGGGGTGCTGGAGGCGGCCTACCCGCCGGGGCTGGCGCAGCCGTGGGATTCGGTCGGGCTGGTGTGCGGGGACCCCGACGAGCCGGTGGACTCGGTGACCGTCGCGGTGGACGCCACCGCGGCGGTGGTCGACGAGGTGCCCGAACGCGGCCTGCTGCTGGCCCATCATCCGCTGCTGCTGCGCGGCGTGGACACCGTCGCCACCAGCACCCCCAAGGGGGCGCTGGTGCACCGGCTGATCCGGTCCGGGCGTGCGCTCTTCACCGCCCACACCAACGCCGACTCGGCGCGCCCCGGGGTGTCCGACGCGCTGGCCGCCGCGCTGGGCCTGACCGTGCAGGCGGTGCTGGAGCCGCGGCCGGCCACCCCCGATCAGGACAAGTGGGTGATCTACGTGCCGGTCGAGCACGCCGACGCGGTGCGGGCCGCGGTGTTCGCCGCCGGCGCCGGGCACATCGGCGACTATGCGCAGTGCAGCTGGAGCGTCACCGGCGTCGGGCAGTTCCTGCCCGGTGACGCGGCATCCCCGGCGATCGGGCGGCGCGGCGCCGTCGAGCGGGTGACCGAGGACCGGGTGGAGGTGGTCGCGCCGGCGGCGGCGCGCGCGGCGGTGTTGGCGGCGCTGCGGGCCGCGCATCCCTACGAGGAGCCGGCCTTCGACGTCTTCGCGCTGCAGCCCCCGCCCGCCGACGTCGGGTTGGGCCGCGTCGGCGCCCTGCCGCGGCCCGAGCCGCTGCGCGACTTCGTCGCCCGGGTGGCCGCCGGGCTGCCGGCCACCGCGTGGGGGGTGCGCGCCGCCGGCGACCCGGACCGGCCGGTGTCGCGGGTGGCGGTGTGCGGCGGCGCCGGTGATTCGCTGCTGGCCGCCGCGGCCGGCGCCGACGTGCAGGCCTACGTGACCGCCGACCTGCGTCACCACCCGGCCGACGAGCACCGCCGGGCCTCGCCGGTAGCGTTGGTGGACGTCGCGCACTGGGCCAGCGAGTACCCGTGGTGCCACCAGGCGGCGGAGGTGCTGCGCGCCGAGTTCGGCGCAGCGCTTCCGGTGCGGGTGTCCACCATCCGTACCGATCCGTGGAATCTGGAGGGCAGCCATGAAAGCTGAAGTGGCACAACAACGGTCACTGCTCGATCTGGCGGAGCTGGACGCGGAGCTGTCCCGGCTGGCGCACCGCGCCGCGCACCTGGCCGAGCAGCAGGACTTCGAGCGGATCCAGGCCGAGCACCTGGCCGCCAGCGACCGGCTGGGGGCGGTGCGGATCGCGTTGGAGGACTTGGACACCCAGGTGTCGCGGTTCGAGTCGGAGATCGACGCGGTGCGGCAGCGGGAGAACCGGGACACCGCGCTGCTGGAATCGGGGGCCACCAACGCCAAGCAGCTGTCGGATCTGCAGCACGAGCTGGAGACACTGCGCCGCCGCCAAGGCGCGCTGGAGGACTCGCTGCTGGAGGTGATGGAGCGTCGCGAAGAGCTGCAGGATCGGCAGGCCGCCGAGCTGGCGACCGTCGACGGGCTGCAGGTTGAACTGACCGCCGCGCAGCAGGCCCGCGACACCGCGGCGGCCGAGATCGAAGCGACCCGCGGCCAGCGGCTGGCGCGCCGCGACGAGCTGACCGCCGCGCTGGACGCCGAGTTGGTTGCGCTCTACGAGCGGCAGCGCGCCGCCGGCGGCCCGGGCGCCGGCCCGCTGCAAGGGCAGCGGTGTGGGGCCTGCCGGATCGAGATCGACCGGGGTGAGCTGGCCCGGATCTCGGCGGCCGCCGACGACGACGTGCTGCGCTGCCCGGAATGCGGCGCGATCCTGTTGCGGGTCAAGGGGTCCGGCCGGTGAAGGTGATCGTCGAGGCCGACGGCGGGTCGCGGGGCAACCCGGGGCCGGCCGGGTACGGGTCGGTGGTGTGGTCCGCCGACCGGGCCACGGTGCTGGCCGAAAGCAAGCAGGCGATCGGCCGGGCCACCAACAACGTCGCCGAATACCGGGGGCTGATCGCGGGTCTGGCCGAGGCCGCGCGGCTGGGCGCCACCGAGGTCGCGGTGTCGATGGACTCCAAGCTGGTCGTCGAGCAGATGTCGGGCCGCTGGAAGGTCAAACACCCCGACCTGGTGACGCTGCACGCCCAGGCGCGGGAGCTGGCCGCGACGTTCGAGCAGATCAGCTACCGCTGGATTCCGCGGGAACGCAACTCCTACGCCGACCGGTTGGCCAACGAGGCGATGGACGCCGCCGCCGAGGTCGCCGAGCCGACCGCGGCCGCGAAAAAGCCGCCCAGCCCCGCCGCGCCGGGCTGGACCGGCGCGCAGGGCACCCCGACCCGGCTGCTGCTGTTGCGGCACGGGCAGACCGAGTTGTCGGTGCAGCGGCGCTATTCCGGACGCGGCAACCCGGAGCTGACCGAGCTGGGGTGGCGGCAGGCCGACGCGGCGGCCCGGTATTTGGCGCAGCGCGGCGGCATCGCGGCGGTGATCAGTTCCCCGCTGCAGCGCTGCTACGACACCGCGACGGCGGCGGCCAAGGCGCTGAGCCTGGACGTAGCCGTCGACGAGGATCTGACCGAGACCGATTTCGGCGCCTGGGAGGGGTTGACGTTCGCCGAGGCCGCGCAGCGGGATCCGGAGCTGCATCAGCGCTGGCTGCGCGACACCGCCACCACGCCGCCGGGCGGGGAGAGCTTCGATGCCGTGCAGCGCCGGGTGCGGCGGGCCCGCAACCGGATCATCACCGACCACGGCGGGGCCACGGTGCTGGTGGTGTCGCACGTGACCCCGATCAAGACGGTGCTGCGGCTGGCGTTGGACGCCGGGCCGGGCATCTTGTACCGGCTGCACCTGGATTTGGCGTCGCTGAGCATCGCCGAGTTCTACCCGGACGGGGGATCGTCGGTGCGGCTGGTGAACCAGACCGCCTACCTGTAGCCGCGCCCGGGGGTTGAGTGTGCATCGCCGGCGGTGTTTCGCATTGGCTGTGCATCCAGGGCGGCCATACCGGGGGCCGGGCCGCCCTAGCTGCACAGTCAACGCCCAGGATGCACAGTCAGTCGTGTAGGTGCAGGCGTTCCCCGTGCGCGCCGAAGATCACGATGGCCTCCGCGGCGGCGCCGACGGCGCCGAACCAGTGCGGCGTCCAGGTGGAAAACTCCACCGCCTCCCCGGGCTGGATGAGGAAATCCTTGTCGCCCAGCACCAGCCGCAGCCGGCCGGACAGCAGGTACAGCCACTCCTGGCCTTCGTGCACGGGCAGCTCGTCGGGGCGCCGGCGCCGGGCGCTGATCCGGATCTTGAAGGCGTGCAACCCGCCGGCGGGGCCGTGCCGGGTCAGCGGCCAGTAGGTGATGCCGTGATGGGTGTGCGCGGTGCCGCGGACCCGCGGGTCAAGTTGGTCCGGTGCGCGCAACAGGTCGTCGGTGCTGACCGACAGCGCCTCGGCCAGCCGGGGCAGATGGTCTAACGCCAAGCGCCGCTTGCCCGATTCGAGGCGGCTCAACGTCGACACGTCGATGCGAGCGCGGCCGGCGACGTCCTCCAGGGTCAGGCCCTGCTGGGTGCGTAACTCGCGCAGCCGCCGCCGCACCCGCTGATCGACCCCGTCGTCCGCGGTTTTTGCCTGCATAGCAAAAAAGCTTGCCAGTCTTGCGGGGGCGGCGGCAAGCTCGGGAACATGACCGAGCCTCTACAGGATGCCCGCGAATTCTGGGAACAGTTCTACGCCGAGAACGAACGGGTGTGGAGCGGACGGGCCAACGCCCGGCTGGTCGAGGTCGCCTCCGCGCTGTCGCTCGGCCGCGCACTGGACTTGGGTTGCGGGGAGGGCGGCGACGCCGTCTGGTTGGCCGAGCAGGGCTGGCGGGTGCTCGCCGTCGATGTCTCGACCCGGGCGCTTGACCGGGCGCGCGCCGTCGCAACCGAGCGGAACGTGGTTGCGCGCATCGACTTTGCGTGCCACGACCTGTCCGACAGCTTCCCGGATGGGCGCTTCGATCTGGTGTCGGCGCAGTTCCTGCATTCCACGGCGCGACTGGACCGCGCGACGGTGTTACGCCGGGCCGCCGACGCGGTGGCGGTGGGCGGCACGCTGCTGATCGTCGATCACGCGGCCGCGCCGCCCTGGGCCGGCGACCACGCCCGTGATCACGAATTCCCCACCATCGAGGGCGTGTTGGCGGCGTTGCGGCTGGACGATGCGCACTGGACTCGGCTGCGGGCCGAACGCGCCGACCGCCGGGCCGTCGGACCCGACGGGCAGGTTGGGACGTTGGCCGACAACGTGTTCGTGTTGCGGCGCACCGGGTGATCACGCCGCGTCGTGGAAGATCAGCCCCAGCGTGTAGCGCTCGCCGGAACGCACCGTGGACACCCCGTGGCGCACCGCGGCGGCCGACCAGCCGCGCCGCGACCGCACCGGGCGGTCCCGGGTGGTGAACAGGTAGCCGTGGCCGTGCGGGATCTGGGTGGCGGTGCCGCGGGATTGGGCGCGGGCCCGCTGCTCGACCAGCAGGAACTCGCCGCCGGTGTAGTCGGTGTCCGGCTCGCTCAGGTTGATCACCACCTGCAGCGGAAACACCAACTCGCCGTAGAGGTCTCGGTGCAGCGCATTCCAGTCGCCGGCGCCGTAGTGCAGCATCAGGGCGGTGGACTTGCGCTGGCCGGCGGCGTGGCAGTGGGCCAGCCAGTCCTCGAGGCTGTCCGGCCACGGGGCGTCGCGGCCCAGCTTGGCCCACCAGTCCCGGGCGATGGTGAGCAGCCGCGGATACAGCGCCCGTTTGAGCTGATCGATCGGATCCGGGTTCGGCGCGGCGAAATACCGGTACTGCCCGGCGCCGTAGCGGTGCCGCTCCATGTCCACCGTGGCCCGGAACTTGGTGTCGTCGGTATAGAGCCGGCGCAGCCGCGCCGACTCGGTGGCGGTGAGCAGCCGGGGCAGTAGCGCCCCGCCGTGCGCGCCGATATCGGCGGCGATGGTGTCCCAGTCGCCGGCCTCGACGCGCTGCTGCCACCGGGTCACGGCGTTAGGAGCGCAGCGGCCGGCCGTACTGGTCGCGCACCGAACCGGTGAAGATCATGATGGCGTCGACCAGCGCCCAGATACCCAGGCCGGCCCACACCAGGACGCCGATGCCGAAGGCGAACATCAACAGGAAGCCGAGGAACCAGGTGATCAACTGGCCGGCGGCGACCGCATTCGAGCCCAGGTAGAACCGGCCCGCGCCGAACCCGCCCAGGAACAGTTGCAGCAGGCCCGCGGTGACCTTGGACTTGTCCGACAGCGGCTCGCCGCTGACCGGGTCGCGTCCGTAGGGGGCGTTGGGGTCGACCGGGGCACCGTAGTAGGGC
>NZ_MLQM01000057.1:0-26736 GCF_001854525.1 Mycobacterium talmoniae | reverse complement strand
CACCAGCGCGGGCCCGGCCGCGACGGTCTCCACGCAGCCGTGGCCGCCGCAGGCGCAGGCCGGCCCGTCGGGGTCGATCACCACGTGGCCGACGTGCCCGGCGTTGCCGGTGCGGCCGTGATACGGCACGCCGTCGAGGACCAGTCCGCCACCGACCCCGGTGGACACCACCATGCCGAGCAGGAAGCGCGCCCCGCGGCCGGCGCCGCGCCAGTGCTCGCCGAGCGCCATGCACACTCCGTCGCCGGCCAGCCGCACCGGCACCCCGGGCAGCGCGGCCGCCACCTTCTCGCGCAGCGGAAAGCCGCGCCAGCCGGGGATGTTGATCGGGCCGACGGTGCCGGTCGGCAGGTCGACCGGCCCGGCGCACGCGATGCCCGCCGCGCGGACCGCGCCCCCGGCGGTCTCCAGCGCCTGCGCGAGCACGGCCTCGACCCCCGCCCACACCGCCTCGGCCGGGGTGGGCCGCACCACGGTGTGCGCCAGCGCGCCGTCGTCATCGACCAAGCCGGCGGCGATCTTGGTGCCGCCGATGTCGAGGGCCAAGGTGAGGGTCATCGGACGGTCAGCGTGACCGCCGGCGAGTACAGCAGCGTCCCCGCGCAGCCGACCCGCACCAGCGCCCACCACCGCCCCGGCGCCAGCCACGGCGGCGGGGTCACGTCGAAGCCGACCTCGACGCGGCCGCCGGCCGGCAACGTGGCGCCGACCGCCGCCGGCCCGACCCACTCCCAGGTGCCCCATGGGCTGATCAGGTGCGCTTCGACGGCCAGGTCCGCGCCGGCCTCGGAGCCGACGGTGACGGCCAGCCGCGCCGCCCCGCCGGGCGCTACCTCGACGTCGGTCGGCCCGGCCACCAGCGACACCAGCGGCCCGTCGGCGCCGACCGACACCACGCACACGTCTTCCACGGTTTGCCGCCACGACGGCGGCACCCCCTCGCCGTCGAGGGAAAGTTGGGCGCGCACCGGATACCGGCCCGGGTCGGTGCCGCGCGGCACCGTCACCACCAGGTCGGCTTCCAGGTGCCGGCCGGGCGCCAGCTCGACCGGCACCGCCGCCGGGGCGAGCGGCCAGCCGTGCGGGCCGAGCAGGGTGACGTGGCCGCGCAGGGTCGCGTCGGTGCAGTCGCTGGCGGCGGTAAGCCGCAGCACCATCCGGTCGCCGGGCGCGGCGGCCACCCGCTGCGGGTGCAGCAGCGCGACGGCCGGCTGGCCGCCCAGCGGGGCCGGGCCGCGGTTGTGCAGCCAGTACCGGGCGTACATCGGCTGCGCAGTCTCGGTCTCGGGGGCCAACACGGTGTCGGCGGCGCCGAGGCGTGCGACGGCCAGTCGGGCGGTCATGGTGGCGATCTCGTAGCCGTGCAGCCGGTCGGGGGCCGGGTGCTCGCGCGGCCGTTCCAGCAGGTCGGCGCGGCCCAGCACTCGCACCGCGCCGAGATCGGAGCCGACGGTGACGCCGGTGTCGGCGCCGCAAGCCTCCGCCAGCCGCAGCGTCGCGGTGGCCGGGTCGACCGGTCGGGTACTGCCGCGGGCCAGCGGGTTGCCGGCCGGTTTCAGCGCGGTCAACCGCACCGCGTCGGGCGGCGCGACGCGCAGCAGCGACCCGGTGGCGGGCAGCCGCCCCGACCCCGCGGCCGTCGGGAACGCCAGCAGCGGGTCGGCGAACTCCGCGCTGCGGGCCGGGAATCGGGCCTGACGCCAGTCGCCGTCGCCGGCCAGTAGCGCGTAGTCGAACACGTGGGTCCAGTGCTGCAGCTGGAAGCTGCTGCCGTCGGGGGCGGTGCGGCGCGGGTCGTCGGTCCAGGCCGCCGAGGGCCAGCTGGTGCAGCAGCGCAGCAGCGCGGCGTGCAGGGTGCCGGCCTTGTCGACGGCGAAGCTGGGCACCCCGCGGTTGACCAGGGCGACGCTCCGCGCCTCGAACGGGCCCATGTCCGCGGGGGCCTGCTGGTCCACCGCGATCTCGTGGTCGGCCAGCTCGTCGGCCACCCGGGCGACCTCGTCGGTCAAGTCGCGGGCGGCAATCACCAGCACCGGCAGTGCCCGCGGGTCGCGCAGGTCGGCGCCCGGCACCCACACCTGAGCCAGCGGCCGCGCGGCCGGCACCCACACCCGGGCCCGACCGTGGGCGGCCAGCTGCGTGTCGAGTTCGGCGGTATACGCCGGGTCGGCGGCGGCCAGCACCGCGGCGGTGAACGCGTTGGTATCGGGGCCGCCCAACGCGATCCGGGTGTCGGGCAGGTTGGAGTCGACGTCGAGGTTGCCGTAGCGGGGGCCGCCGGCCGCGGTGCTGGTGGCGGTGACGCCGGCGCGCACCAGCGCGACCATCAGCTGGCGCGTCTGCGAAAGCCCGCCGTCGGGGGTGATCACCTCGGCCACCGACACCGCCCGGGTGCCGTCGCCGACGGTGATCCGGGCGGTCGCGGACAGCCCGAACCAGCGGTTGGCGGGGGTGTCCAGCGTCCACGGGTGCTGGGTGGTATCCACCGAGCGGCCGCTGGGCTCGTGCAGCAGCCCGAAGCCGCGGCCAATGACGGCGTCGCTGACCTCCGCGACCGGCAGTGCGCCGGGCACCGGGCAGGGCCAACGCAGCCGCACCAGGTGGTCGGCGCCGGTGAATTCGTCGACGGTGGTGCGGCAGTCGACCCGGTCGACGCCGCGCCACAGCGTCAGCGTCTGGGTGTAGGCCAGCACGCCCCGGATGCGGCCGGACACCACCAGCCGCTCCCCCAGCGGCCCGCGGTAGGCCTGCACGCTGACGCCAGTGGCGATCTGCGAGGTGAACAGGTTGCCACTGGGCACCAGATGCCACGGGCCTTCCCCGGATTGCGGGTGCTTGGGGTATTCGTCGTAGACGGCGAGCTGGTTGCCCAGCGCCCCCTCGACGATCATCTCCCGGCCGTGGTGCCGCCACGACGCGATGCCGCCGCCGCGGGCGGGGTCGGCGGTCAGCTGGTGGTGCTCGTTGCCGATCGCGGTGCCGGGCACCGGCTGCCAGCCCTGCGCGCCGTCAGCGGGGATCAGCCGGTAGGCCCGCCACCCCAGCGACGGCACGTCGCGGGCCAGCCAGCGCACCGTGTGCCCGCCGTCCTCGACGTGGGCGGGCTGCTCGGAGCCGGCGTCGTCGATCACCCGCGCCCCGGTCGCCAGCGGGCGCCGCAGGTGCACGGTGACCATGTCGCTGCGGTCGTGGGTCACCGGGTTCCACACCACCACCGCGTCGGCGCCGGTGGTCACCAGCCCCGACAGCGCCGTCAGCGCGTTGTCCCGGGCGTCACGGCCCAGCTGCCAGGCGTCGCGCCAGCCGGTCAGCAGGTCCAGGTACACCTGGTCGGCCTCGGATCCGGTGATGGCGTCGTGGTGGGCGCCGTAGCACAGCTGCGTCCACGCCTTGGCCAGCGCGGCATCCGGGTAGGCGACCCCGGTCGTCAGCGCGGCGAACACCGCGAACTTCTCGGCCGCCAGGATCGCCCGCTCGGCGGCCCGGTTGGCCTGCTTGGTGTCGATGTAGGAGACGTGGCAGCCGGTGTAGATCGGGTTCATGTCGCGGGTCTGCGGTGACGCGGTCTGTCCGCGCTGCTTCAGCTCGGCGCGCACCGCGGCGAAGAACTCGGCCGGCACCGCGCAGACGAACCGCGGCCAGGTGTAGCGGGCGTTCCAGTCCCGGTGGATCGGCACCACCCAGCGGTTGGGCGGGGTGAAGTCGGTGCCGACCGGCAGCAGCACATTGCGGGTCGCCGCCACCCGTTTGAGCCCGCAGAACAACTGGTAGACCTCGGCTTCGGCGTCGGCCAGCGACGACTGCCCATCCATCCACCAGCCGGCGGCGTAGTGCGCCGGCATGTAGTGGGTCAACAGCCCGTGCCCGGACGGCGCGATCCATTCGAACTCGCTGGGAAACTGCATGCGCCGCGGATCGCCGCCGCCGGCCATCGGACCCCACTGGTGAAACGGGCCGCGCGCCCACCCACTGGACGTCAGGCCGGCGTCGGCGATCAGGCCGGGGAACTGCGGATCATGCCCGAACACGTCGAGCTGCCAGGCCGTGGCCGGGTCGGCGCCCAGGATGTCGCGCTGAAACCCGATGCCCGCCACCAGGTTGCGGATGGTGGTCTCGGCGTCCGTGATGTTGGTGGACGGCTCGTTGTAGGTGCCGCCCATCACCTCGACGCGGCCTTCGGCGATGAGCCGGCGCAGGTCGGCCCGGTCCTCGGGGTGGGTGTCCCAATGCGGTTTGAGGTAGTCGACCTCGGCGAGGACGAACTTGTATTCGGGTTCGCGCCGCGCCTTGTCCAGGTGGGCGCGCACCAGGTCGACGCCGTTGTTCTGGCGGCACTGGCCGGGCGGATCCTCGGTCCACGCGCTGGTGTAGCCGGCTTGGGTGTTCCACCACACCGGGTCGTAGTGGAAGTGGCCGACCATGAACATGGTCCAGCCGGGTTCGGCGACGGTGAAGGTGAAGTCGGTGCCGCCTGCCCGCGCGGCCCGCCGCTGGCCGGGCACCGGGTCCGCGACGGCCACCGGGACCTCGACGACGCCGTCGCCGGGGTCGGCGAGCGCCTCTCCGGTCAGGCCGTCGCCGTCGACGACGAGGCGGGATGGGGTGGCGGCGCCGGCGTAGGTGACCCGGACCAGTTGCAGCGGCGCGTCGGCCGGCCCGACGAACAGGTCGGTCGATTCGGCGGCGAGCACCCGCATGCCCGCACCTTACGGAGCGGACCCCGCGGCGCGAAGCCTTTCCGCGACGACGCGTGCCGCGTCGGCCACCTCGGGCGGTTCCAGGATCTCGAAGTCGGCGCCGACCATCGCGAAGTACACCACCATGCGCTGCGGGTCGTCGCCGCCGGCGGTGACCCCTCCGCCCAAATTAGTGGCCGGACCTGTCCGATGGGTGTGGAACGCTCAGTGCATGACCGAGCCGCGCACCCTCCTGGCCGACCAGCTCGACCGGCACTGGCGCAACCAGCTGCGCCCCCGCCTGGACGGTCTCACCGACGACGAATACCGCTGGGAGCCGGTTCCCGGCTGCTGGACCCTGCACGACGACGGGATCGACCACGCATTCCCGGCGCCGCAACCCCCGCCGTTCACCACCATCGCCTGGCGGCTGGTCCACCTCACGATCGGCATCCTCGCCTTCCGCAACTACAACAACTTCGGCGGCCCACCCGTCGACCCCCAGAGCTGGCCCTATGCCCGCGACGCGGCCACCGCGTTGCAACAACTCGACGAGGCCTACGCGCGGTGGATCGCCGGGGCGCGTGGGCTCGACGACGCCGCGTTGGCCCGCCTCGTCGGACCCGCGGAGGGCCGCTGGGGGACCCGCCACACCATGGCGGAGCTGATCTTGGGCGTCAACATCGAGGTCATCCACCACGGAGCCGAAATCGCCTGTCTGCGTGACCTTTACCTCCATCAGCCCAATCGAAAGGACTGACCATGCCCGCCCTTGCCGCACCGGTGACCGATGAGCGCAGCGCGCTGCGCGAATTTTTGACCTGCCAGCAGAGCGCCTTTTTCGCCGTCGCCTACGGCCTGACCGACGAGCAGGCCCGCGCCACCCCGTCGGTCAGCGCCCTGTCGATCGGCGGGTTGATCAAACACGTCACCGGGGTGCAGCGCAGCTGGATGCAGCGCGTCGCCGCCGCGCCGAACCCACCACCGGCGGACACCCGGCCCCGCGAGGAGATCATGCGGGAATTCCAGGACCAATTCGTGCTGTCCGACAACGAGACCCTGGCCGGGGCGCTGGACGCGTTGCGGGCCCAAAATGCCGAGACGCTGCGGGTGCTCGAGATGGCCGACCTCGACGCCGCGGTGCCGGTGCCGCGCGACGCCCCGTGGTTTCCCACCGACGTCGACGCCTGGTCGGTGCGCTGGGTGATCCATCACCTGATCGCCGAACTTTCCCGGCACGCCGGGCACGCCGACATCATCCGGGAGACCATCGACGGCGCCACCATGTACGAGCTGATCGCCGGCCAGGAGGGCTGGGAACCCACGGCCTGGCTGACGCCCTGGCAGCCCACCGGGTAGGCCCCCGCGCCGGTGAGCAGACGCAGATTCGCACGATCCGGGGCAGGATCGTGCGAATCTGCGTCTGCTCGCGCCCAGCACCCAACCCGCCCCTCAGGTTTTTCTCAGTGGATTTTCCGAATCCGCCCACGTACGGCTCAGGAAACCGGCAAGATGCGACGCGCGCGCCGGGCTTGGGGGTCGGCGCGCCGGGTGGACACGTTTCCGCGGGGAGGTCGCAATGAGTGCTCGGTGGCTGCGGGTGGCACTGTTGGCCGGGACCGGCGCCGCGGCGATGGCGCTGTCGGCGGCGCTGACGGCAGCGGACGCGTTCGCCGACAGCACCGATTTGGTGATGGGCGGCAGCGGCATGCCGATCCCGCCGCAGGTCTACATCGACGACGTCAACGACCTGTACCTGCACTGCGCAACCGCCTGCTCGCTGCAGGGCCTGGCCACCCCGGAAGGGCTGTACCCGATCATCGGCCCCAAGGAGTTGCCGTTCGACACCTCGGTGACACAGGGCGTCACCATCCTCAACAACACGATCAAAGACCAGCTCGCCGACGGCAATACCGTCACCGCGTTGGGCTATTCGCAAAGCGCCACCATCGACACCATCGAGATGGAAAACATCGCCAACGGCACCGCCGGCATCCACCCCGACCCCGACCAGCTCAAGTTTGTGCTGCTCGGCGACCCCAACAACCCCAACGGCGGCATGCTGGAACGCTTCGACCTGCCGGCGCTGGGTGCCAACCCGTCGATCCCCAGCCTGGGCATCACGTTCAGCGGCGCCACCCCGGTCACCGAGTACCCCACCGACATCTACACCGGGGAGTACGACGGCTTCGCCGACTATCCGCGCTACCCGCTGAACCTGCTGTCGGACCTCAACGCGCTGCTGGGCATCCTGTTCGTGCACACCCAGTACCCGAACATGGATCTGTCCACCGCCGAGGATCTGGGAACATACGGCGCCACCACCTACTACATGGTCCCCACCGACCACCTGCCGCTGCTGGATCTGGTGCGGTCGATCCCGGCGGTCGGGCCGGTGGTGTCCGACCTGCTCGAGCCGGACCTGCGGGTGCTGGTGAACCTGGGCTACGGCGACCCCGACTACGGCTGGTCGACCTCGGCGCCGGATGTGCCCACCCCGCTCGGGGTGTTCCCCAGCCTCGCCGACTTCGAGAAGGTGCCCGGCCTTTTGGTGTCGGGCACCGAACAAGGCATCGCCGACGCCGTCAAAGACGTCGTCGGCTACCTGCAGGACCCGGCGTCGGTGTTCTCGCTGGCCGACAACCCGCTGGTCAACCTGCTGCAGACCCCGTTCATCGCGGCGGTGGCCGCCGAGGACATCTCCTTCCCGCCGCCCGGGGTGAGCCTGGATTCGCTGGTCAACGCGGTCAGTGCGGCCACCTCGGCCGGCTACGCGTCGCTGCTGCCGCTGGCCGACATCGCCAACGCGATGGTCACCACGCTGCCGGCGCTGGACGTCACCGGCATCGTCAACGAGCTGGCCGCCGGTGACCTGCTCGACGCCATCGGCTTGCCGATCGCCGCCGACGTCGGGATCCTGCCGGTGGCCGGTTTCTTCGCGTTGGCCAGCGTCGGGGAGGGCGCCCTGTTCGCCGCCGGCGACCTGCTCAGCCCGTTCATCGACATCGCGGGCCTGCTGTAAGGCGACCGTGACGGGGCTCACGCCAGATTCGAAGTTGTCGTCGCCGATTTGGCAGACTGCAACAATGACTTCGACCAAACACCGCGAGGTAGCCAAGCTCGATCGGGTGCCCTTGCCGGTCGAGGCGGTCCGGATCGGCGCGACCGGATGGCAGGTGGCCCGCACCGGCCTTCGGGTGCTCACCAAACTGCCCGCCCGCGGCCCCTGGCAGCAGAAGGTCATCAAGGAGATCCCGCAGACCTTCGCCGACCTGGGTCCCACCTACGTCAAGTTCGGCCAGATCATCGCCTCGAGCCCGGGCGCGTTCGGCGAACCGCTGTCCCGCGAGTTCCGCAGCCTGCTCGACGCGGTGCCGCCCGCCGACCCCGCCGAGATCCACCAGCTGTTCCTCGAGGAGCTCGGCGCCGAACCCGCCGACCTGTTCGCCAGCTTCGACGAGACCCCGGTCGCGTCGGCGTCCATCGCGCAGGTGCATTTCGCCACCCTGCACAGCGGCGAGGACGTCGTCGTCAAGATCCAGCGACCCGGGATCCGCCGCCGGGTCGCCGCCGACCTGCAGATCCTCAAACGGTTCGCCCAGCTGGTCGAACTGGCCAAACTGGGCCGAAGGCTGTCCGCCCAGGACGTCGTCGCCGACTTCGCCGACAACCTCGCCGAGGAACTGGACTTCCGCATCGAGGCGCAGTCCATGCAAACCTGGGTGTCGCACCTGCATGCCTCCCCGCTGGGCCAAAACATCAAGGTGCCCGACGTGCACTGGGACTACACCAGCGAAAAGGTGCTGACCATGGAGCGGGTGCACGGCATCCGCATCGACAACGCCGCCGCCATCCGCAAGGCCGGCTTCGACGGCACCGAGCTGGTCAAGGCGCTGCTGTTCGCCACCTTCGAGGGCGGGCTGCGGCACGGCCTGTTCCACGGCGACCTGCACGCCGGCAACCTGTTCGTCGACGATCAGGGCCGGGTGGTGTTCCTCGACTTCGGCATCATGGGCCGCATCGACCCGCGCACCCGGTGGCTGCTGCGCGAACTGGTGTATGCGCTGCTGGTGAAGAAGGATCACGCCGCGGCCGGCAAGATCGTCGTGCTGATGGGCGCGGTGGGCACCCTGAAACCCGAGGCGGAGGCCGCCAAGGACCTGGAGGCGTTCTCCACCCCGCTGACCATGAAAACCCTCGGCGACCTGTCGTACGCCGAGATCGGCAAGCAGCTCTCCGCGCTGGCCGACGCCTACGACGTCAAGCTGCCCCGCGAGCTGGTGCTGATCGGCAAGCAGTTCCTCTACGTGGAGCGCTACATGAAGCTGCTGGCCCCCAACTGGCAGATGATGTCCGACCCGCAGCTGACCGGGTACTTCGCCAACTTCATGGTCGAGGTCAGCCGCGAGCACACCGACGAGGCGGAGGCGTAGCCGTGGAGATCCGCAGCGGCACCGCGCGCTCGGGCGAGCTGGACATCTACTACGAGGACATGGGCAACCCGAACGACCCGGCGGTGCTGCTGATCATGGGGTTGGGCGCGCAGCTGCTGCTGTGGCGCACCGGCTTCTGCGAGAAGCTCGCCGCGCAGGGCCTGCGGGTGATCCGGTACGACAACCGCGACGTCGGCCTGTCCAGCAAGCTGGACCGTCGGCACGCCGGCGGGCTGCTGCCGGTGCGGATGCTCCGGTCCTTCCTGGGGCTGCGCAGCCCCGCGGTGTACACGCTGGAGGACATGGCCGACGACGGCGCCGCGGTGCTCGACCACCTCGGCATCGACCGCGCGCGTGTCGTCGGCGCCTCGATGGGCGGCATGATCGCCCAGGTCTTCGCGGCCCGCTTCGCGCGCCGGACCCGCTCGTTGGCGGTGATCTTCTCGTCCAACAACCAGCCGTTCCTGCCGCCGCCGGCGCCGCGGGCGCTGCTGGCGATCCTCACCGGCCCGCCGCCGGATTCGCCGCGGGAGGTGATCGTGGACAACGCGGTGCGGGTCACCCGGATCATCGGCAGCCCCGGCTACCCGGCGCCCGAGGAGCGGATCCGCGCCGAGGCCATCGAAAGCTACGAGCGCAGCTTCTACCCGTGGGGCATCGCGCGGCACTTCGGCGCCATCCTGGGCACCGGCAGCCTGGTCCGCTACGACCGGCAGATCACCGCCCCGACGGTGGTGATCCACGGCCGCGCCGACAAGCTGATGCGGCCGTTCGGCGGGCGGGCGGTGGCCCGGGCGATCCGCGGCGCGCGGCTGGTGCTGATCGACGGCATGGGCCACGAGCTGCCCGAGGAGCTGTGGGATCAGGTGGTCGGCGAGCTGAAGACCACCTTCGCCGACGGGCACTGACCCATTCGGGGCCGTTAGGCCCTTGCCGAATCCGCCCCCGGCTGGGACCCTTAGGAAGCGTGTCTAAGTTAAATCCGAAGTACGAAGAGCTGCAGTCGATCTACGACATCTCCAACGAATTCTTCGAGCTGTTCCTGGGGCCCACCATGGGCTACACCTGCGGGTACTTCGAACGCGACGATATGACCACCGACGAGGCGCAAAACGCCAAGTTCGATCTGGCGCTGGGCAAGCTGGGGCTCCAACCCGGGATGACGCTGCTCGACATCGGCTGCGGCTGGGGCGGCGGCATGCAGCGGGCGCTGGAAAACTACGACGTCAACGTCATCGGCCTGACGCTGAGCGAACGCCAACGCGACTACGCCCTGGCCAAGCTGGCCGCCGTCCCCACCCGGCGCAGCGTCGAAGTCCGGCTGCAGGGCTGGGAAGAGTTCGACGAGCACGTCGACCGCATCGTGTCGATCGGCGCGTTCGAACACTTCGGCCACGACCGCTATCCGGCGTTCTTCGAGATGGCCTACAACGCGCTGCCCGCCGGCGGGACGATGCTGCTGCACACCATCACCGCGATCACCCAGGACGAGTGTCAGCGGCGGGGTCTGCCGCTGACCATGGAGATGGCCCGGTTCAACAAGTTCATCCTGACCGAGATCTTCCCGGGCGGGCGGCTGCCGACGGTGCCGATGGTCACCGAGCGCGCCACCGCGGCCGGCTTCGACGTGGCCCGGGTGCACGAGATCGGGCCCAACTATGTGCGGACGCTGCAGCTGTGGGCGGCCGCGTTGGAGGCCCACCGGGACCAGGCCATCGCGGTGCAGTCGCAGCAGGTCTACGACCGCTACATGAAGTACCTCACCGGCTGTGTGCGGTTGTTCCGCGACGGCTACACCAGCGTGCACCAGTTCACGCTGACCAAATAGCGTCGGCAGGTAGTCGCTGCGGGCGCCGTTGTGGCTCCCCCGCCCAGCGCCGATCAGCGGGTACCCTTTCCCGGGTCGCCGAACAAACCGCAACCAGTGGGAGCGCAAGTAAGGATGACCAACTTAGATCCGAAGTACGAAGAGCTGCAGTCGATCTACGACATTTCCAACGAATTCTTCGAGCTGTTTCTGGGGCCCACCATGGGCTACACCTGTAGCTATTTCGAACGCGATGATATGACCCTCGACGAGGGCCAAAACGCCAAGTTCGATCTGGCGCTGGGCAAGCTGGGGCTCCAACCCGGGATGACCTTGCTCGACATCGGCTGCGGCTGGGGCCACGGCATGCAGCGGGCGCTGGAAAACTACGACGTCAACGTCATCGGCCTGACGCTGAGCGAACGCCAACGCGACTACGCCATCGCGAAATTGGCGAAGGTCCCCACCCAGCGCAGTGTGGAGGTGCGGCTCCAGGGCTGGGAGGAGTTCGACGAGCAGGTCGACCGCATCGTGTCGATCGGGGCGTTCGAACACTTCGGCCACGACCGCTATCCGGCGTTTTTCGAGATGGCCTACAACGCGCTGCCCGACGACGGGGCGATGCTGCTGCACACCATCACCGCGGTCAAGATGGGCGACGCGAACAAGCTCGGCCTGCCGTTGACGTTCGAGTTGGCCCGGTTCGCGAAGTTCATCATGACCGAGATCTTCCCGGGCGGGCGGCTGCCGTCGGTGGCGTTGGTCACCGAGCACGCCACCAAGGCCGGGTTCACCCTGGACCGGGTGCAGCCGATCGGGCAGCTGTACTATCCGCGGACGCTGCGGGAATGGGCCGCCAACCTGGAACGCAACCGCGAGGAAGCCATCGCCGTGCAGTCGCAGGAGATGTACGACCGGTACATGAAGTACCTGACCGGTTGCCCGCGGCTGTTCGAGGGCGGCTACACCGACGTCAACCAGTTCACGCTGCAGAAGTAGTGGGCGTCGAAGTCGTTCTGCCCAGGGCAAATCGGGGGTAGACGGGTCGCGGTGCCGGCACCCGGGCAACCGCGCAGGACGGCAGTATGACACAGTATGGGCGCGAAACGGTGTCAGGGCCTGAAGTTGGCGTTTCGCCGCTCGGTATGCTGCACAATCGACCTACGCTAACGTCCACGGGCAAACGCGCTTAGCACCAGTGAGCGATCATGGGGAAGGCGACCAAGCACAGATGCCGGAGAACACGTCCCGCAGCACCCGAATGCGGCCGCATTTCGAAGAGATCCAGGCCCACTACGACATCTCCGACGACTTCTTCGGGTTGTTCCAGGACCCGAGCCGGACCTACAGCTGCGCCTACTTCGAGCCGCCGGACCTCACGCTGGAGCAAGCCCAGATCGCCAAGGTTGACCTGAACCTGGACCAGCTGGACCTGCGGCCCGGGATGACGTTGCTGGACATCGGCTGCGGCTGGGGTTCCACCATGAAGCGCGCGATCGAGAAATACGACGTCAATGTCATCGGCCTGACCCTGTCCAAAAACCAGCAGGCCCGCTCCCAGCAGTTGCTGGACACCGTCGACAGCGACCGCACCCATCGAGTGCTGCTGCACGGCTGGGAGGAGTTCAGCGAACCGGTGGACCGGATCGTGTCCATCGAAGCGTTCGAGCACTTCGGCCACGAACGCTACGACGACTTCTTCAAGAACTGCTTTGAGATCCTGCCCGACGACGGCCGGATGACGATCCAAAGCAGCGTCAGCTACCACCCGTATGACCTCAACGCCCGCGGCAAGAAGATCACCTTCGAGACCGCGCGGTTCATCAAGTTCATCGTCACCGAGATCTTCCCGGGCGGGCGGCTGCCCACCACCGAGATGATGATCGAGCACGGCGAGAAGGCCGGGTTTGTGGTGCCCGAAGCCCTCTCGCTGCGACCGCACTACATCAAAACGCTGCGGATCTGGGGCGACACCCTGGAAGCCAACAAGGACAAGGCCATCGAGATCCAGTCCGAAGCGGTCTACGAGCGCTACATGCGCTACCTGCGCGGCTGCGAGTACTACTTCACCGACGAAAGCCTCGATGTGAGCTTGGTCACCTATCTCAAGCCGGGCGCGGTCTAGGCGCTGTCGGATTCGGGCTGCGCCGTTCGTCGGATAGGTAGAGAGTGGGACACGGGTTCCGCTCCCCTACCCCGGAGGTGACCACCGATGCAGTACCTCGCCCTATTGAACAGCCAGGAGCGGGACCGCACCCCCGAACAGCGGGCCGCGGTGATGGCCGAATTCGAAAAGTTCCACGCCAAGGCGGCGTCGGCGATCCGGGCCGGTGACGCGCTGACCCCGGTGGCCACCGGCGTGCGCATCACCGGCGGCCCCGACGCGCCGACCATCACCGACGGCCCGTTCGCCGAGGCCGCCGAGGTGGCCTGCGGGTATTACGTCTTCGAGGCCGACAACCTCGACGATGCGCTGGCGTTCGCCCGCGACATCCCGGTCGCCGCGTACGGCACCGTCGAGGTGCGGCCGGTCTACCACACCGTCGACGCCGGGTGGTCGCGCAGCGGCGCCGCGCAGTGGCTAGCGCTGCTGCTGGAGCCCCCGGAACACACCAATGTCCCGGGCGGCCCGGAGTGGCAGGCCGAGGCCGCCCGGCACGGCGAATTCGCCGCTGCCGCGGGCGATCACATCCGCGGCGGGGCGGCGCTGGACGACCCGGCGACGGCGACGACGGTGCGGGTCCGCGACGGCCAGCTGCTGTTGACCGACGGTCCCTACCCGGAGGGCGCCGAGATCGCCTCCGGCTTCTACCTGCTGTCGGCCGCCGACCGCGACGAGGCGGTCAAACTCGCCGCGATGATCCCCGCCTCGGCCGTGGCGGTGCGCCAACTGGCGGGCGTGTCCGGGCTGTAGCGGGCGCGCATGGCCGACCTGGACGGCGTCTTCCGCCGGGAATGGGGTGCGGCGGTCGCCGCGCTGGCCCGGTGGTCCGGGGACCTGAGTGTCGCCGAAGACGCCGTCCAGGAGGCCTGCGCCGAGGCGCTGCGCAGCTGGCCGCGCGACGGCGTCCCCGAAAACCCGGGCGGCTGGCTGGTGACGGTGGCCCGCAACCGGGCCCGGGATCGGCTGCGGCGTGAATCGGTGCGGCCCGGAAAGGAACTGGCGGCGATGGTGGACCAGATCCGGGCCCGCACCGAGCACACCGACCCACATCCGGTGCACCACGACGAGCTGCGGATGATGTTCACCTGCGCGCATCCGGCGCTGGACCGGACCTCGCAGCTGGCGTTGACGCTGCGGCTGGTGTCCGGGCTCACCGTCGCCGAGATCGCCCGGGCGCTGCTGCAGACCGAGTCCGCCGTCGGGCAGCGCATCACCCGCGCCAAAACCAAGGTGCGCCGCGCCAATATCCCGCTGCGGGTGCCGCCGGCCGAGCTGCTGCCCGAACGCACCCCGCACGTGTTGGCCTGCATCTATTCGGTGTTCACCGAGGGCTACTTCTCGACGGCCGGCCCGTCGGCGATCCGCGACGAGCTGTGCGACGAGGGGGTGCGGCTGACCGGGGAGCTGTGCCGGCTGCTGCCGGGGCAACCCGACGCGCACGCCCTGGCCGCGCTGGTGCTGCTGCACGATTCGCGGCGCGCCACCCGGGTCGATGACGCCGGGGCGCTGATCCCGCTCGACGAGCAGGATCGCGGCCGCTGGGATCGGCAGCGGATCGCCCGCGGGCTGGATCGGCTACGGCACGCGCAGGGGTCGACCGGGCCGTATCTGCCGCAAGCGGTGATCGCCGCGCTGCACGCGACCGCGCCGAGTTGGGAGCAGACCGATTGGCGGGGGATCTGCGCGGCCTACGACCGGCTGCTGGCGCTCGCCGACTCCCCGGTGGTGCGGGCCAACCGCGCGCTGGCGGTCGGGTTCCGCGACGGCGTCGACGCCGGGCTGGCCGCGCTGGCGGCGGTGGCCGACGATCCGCGGCTGGCGCGGTCCAACCTGGTGGCCTCGGTGCGCGCGGACCTGCTGCGCCGCGCCGGTCGGCGCGCCGAGGCGCTGGCCTGGTATCGGGTCGCGCTACAGGCCCACGGCTCCGAGCCGGCGCGGGCGTTCCTGCGCCGCCGCGTCGCCGAGTGCGGGGGCTAGCTTCCCCGCCGAGTGGGAATCTCACGACGCGACACGCCGGGCGGGCGTCGCAGGATTCCCCCTCGGCGCGCAGGGAAGGCCGCCGGGACGGTTAGGCCTCGGCGAAGTTGCGGGTGACCGACGGGTCGACCGGGATACCCGGGCCGGTGGTGGTGGAGATGGTGACCTTTTTCAGGTAGCGGCCCTTGGACGCCGACGGCTTGAGCCGCAGCACCTCGTCGAGGGCGGCGCCGTAGTTCTCGGCCAGCTTGGCCTCGTCGAAGGAGGCCTTACCGATGACGAAGTGCAGGTTGGCCTGCTTGTCCACCCGGAAGTTGATCTTGCCGCCCTTGATGTCGTTGACCGCCTTGGTGACGTCGGCGGTGACGGTGCCGGTCTTGGGGTTGGGCATCAGGCCGCGCGGCCCCAGCACCCGGGCGATCCGCCCCACCTTGGCCATCTGGTCGGGGGTGGCGATCGCGGCGTCGAAGTCCAGGAAACCGCCCTGGATCTTCTCGATCAGGTCGTCGCTACCGACGATGTCGGCGCCGGCGGCGGTGGCGGCCTCAGCCTTCTCGCCGACCGCGAACACCGCGACCCGGGCGGTCTTACCGGTGCCGTGCGGCAGGTTGACGGTGCCGCGGACCATCTGGTCGGCCTTGCGCGGGTCGACGCCGAGCCGGATGGCCACCTCGACGGTCGCGTCCTGCTTGGTCGACGACGTCTCCTTGGCCAGCTTGGCGGCCTGCAGCGGGGTGTAGAGGTTGGCGCGGTCCACCTTCTCGGCGGCGGCGCGGTAGGCCTTGCTGTTCTTGCTCATGTTGGATCCAATCTCGTGGTTGGGTGTGGTTGGCGGGCCGAAGCTGGCCCTCCCACGCTTTCTTTGCGTTGAGTCTGCGTTGACGGCGGTGCTTACTCGCACTTTTGCGCCGTCAGCGCAGGATCAACAGGAGTTATTCGACGGTGATCCCCATCGACCGGGCGGTGCCGGCGATGATCTTGGCGGCGGCGTCGACGTCGTTGGCGTTGAGGTCGGCCTTCTTGGTCTCGGCGATCTCGCGGACCTGATCCCAGCTGACCTTGGCCACCTTGGTCTTGTGCGGCTCGGCCGAGCCCTTACCCACCCCGGCGGCCTTGAGCAGCAGCTTGGCCGCGGGCGGCGTCTTGAGCGCGAAGGTGAAGCTGCGGTCCTCGTAGACGGTGATCTCGACCGGGACGACGTTGCCGCGCTGGTTCTCCGTGGCGGCGTTGTACGCCTTGCAGAACTCCATGATGTTGACGCCGTGCTGACCGAGCGCCGGACCGACCGGCGGCGCAGGGTTGGCCTGACCCGCCTCGATCTGCAGTTTGATCAGCCCGGCGACCTTCTTCTTCGGGGCCATGGGTGTTGATGTCCTTCCGTACTAATGTTCTAGATCTTGGAGACCTGGGTGAAGTTCAGTTCCACAGGTGTTTCGCGACCGAAGATGGACACCAGCACCTTGAGTTTCTGTTGTTCGGCGTTGACCTCGTTGATCGTGGCCGGCAGCGTCGCGAACGGGCCGTCCATGACGGTGACCGACTCGCCGACCTCGTAGTCGACCTCGACGACGGGCCGCTCCAGCCCACCCTCGGTGGCGGCGGCCGCGGCGGTGGCCCCAGTGCCCTTGGCGGGTTTCTTCGCCGCACCCTGCGGCAGCAGGAACTTCACCACGTCGTCCAGCGTCAGCGCCGACGGCCGCGACGTCGCGCCGACGAACCCGGTGACCCCGGGGGTGTTGCGCACCGCCGACCACGAGTCGTCGGTCAGGTCCATCCGCACCAGGATGTAGCCGGGCAGCACCTTGCGGTTGACCTGCTTGCGCTGCCCGTTCTTGATCTCGGTGACCTCTTCGGTGGGCACCTCCACCTGGAAGATGTAGTCGCCGACGTCGAGGTTTTGCACGCGGGTCTCGAGGTTGGCCTTCACCTTGTTCTCGTAGCCGGCGTAGGAGTGGATGACATACCAGTCGCCGGGCTTGCTGCGCAGCTCCGCCTTGAGCGCCGCGGCGGGGTCGACCTCTTCGGCCTCTTCGGCCGTCTCGGCCGGGGGCGCCTCGGTCAGGGCCGTGTCGGGTTCGGCCTCTTCGATGTCGACCGTCTCACCCGCGGGCGTATCGCCGTCGAAGGTAGTCACGGTTGTCAGTCCTCTCTATAACTTCAGCTCGTCGCACCGGCGGTTCACTCGCCGAATACCAGCATGATCAGCTTGGCGAACCCGTAGTCCGCCCCGCCGATCAACGCCACCATGAACACCAGGAACGCCAGCACCACCGAGGTGTAGGTGATCATCTGCTTGCGGTTGGGCCAGATCACCTTGCGCAGTTCGGCGACGACCTGCTTCAGGTAGTTGTAGACGTAGGCGAACGGGTTGACCGCGCCCGCCGATTTCTTGGTCTTCTTACCTTTCCCGGCTTTCTTGGTCTTCTTGGTTTCGGTGTCGGAGCTGTCCGTGGAGTCTGTTGTCTGGTCCTCGGCGGCCACGGCCGCCTCGGTGTCGGCGGCCGCGCGCTGCCGGGACCGCTTCCCGGTGGGGCGCTGCGGACGGGTGGCCACCGCCGTGCGGCCACCGCGTTCGACGGTGTCGCCGGTTTCGCCGCCGTCAGCTGCGGCGTCGGAACCGTCACGCTCGTCGCTCACCGCATGCTCCTTCGTTCGTCTGCTCGTGCGTACCCTCCAGTGTCCACCATGGCACGCCTTCGTCTGCAGGGGCGACAGGACTTGAACCTGCAACCTGCGGTTTTGGAGACCGCTGCTCTGCCAGTTGAGCTACGCCCCTTCGCGGTTGGCAGGCCAACCCGCGCAAAGCCGGGACTCTACCTAGGCGCCACCCCTTTGCTTCGCGTTGCTCTGCATCGTCGCCGGCGCTCATGACTAGCGCGCCCTCCGTTCGGCTGGCTCACGGAAAGCGCGCTAATACTGGGAAAACCCCGAGGTCCGAGTGTACATCGACGCTGGTGCTGGTTACTAATCAGGCCGTTTTGACGACCTGACCGCTCTCGACATCCCACTTCAGGTTGACCGAGCTGTCGTCCTCGCGGCCCATCATCGTGGTGTAGGCCTCCAGCACCAGCTCACCGTCCTGGTTGGTGCACAGGTTTTTGGTCACCGCGACGGTGGCCCCGAACCGCTCCTCCACCGAGATGATGTCCATCTGGGCGTAGAGCCGGTCGCCGACCGTGATCGGCTTGTGGTAGAGAAATTTCTGGTCGACCTGGACCATCTGCATGGTGGTGAACCCGGTGTCGACGCTGCGGAAGAAGTCGGCCTGGACCAGCTTGGCGAAGATCGACACGAACGTCAGCGGGGCGACCAGCGCGTCGTAGCCGGCTTCGGCGGCCGCGTCCTCGTCGAGGCTGACCGGGTCCTCGGCCTTGACGGCCTTGGCGAATTCCCGGATCTTCTCGCGACCCACCACGAAACAGTCGGGGTAGCGCCAGCTCATCCCCAGGACGTTGGTTTTCAGCGGCATGGTTACGCCAGCTTCGCCGAGGCGACGGCCCGACCGAAGATCTTTTTGCCGTCGGTGGTGGCGGTCAGCGCGATGGTCACCGACTTGGTTTCCGGGTCCACCGACTTGATCCGGCCGTTGAAGACGATCTCGGCGCCCTTGCCGTCGTTGGGGACCGGCACCACCGCGGTGAACCGGACGTTGTACTCGGTGACCGCGCCGGGGTCGCCGACCCACGCCGTCACGTAGCCGCCGCCCAGGCCCATGGTCAGCATGCCGTGGGCGATCGCGGTGTCCAGCCCGACCTGCTTGGCGATGTCATCGTCCCAGTGGATCGGGTTCAGGTCCCCGGACACCCCGGCGTAGTTCACCAGGTCCGCGCGGGTCAGCGGGATGACCCGTTCGGGCAGCTTGTCGCCCACCTGCACCGAGCTGAACTCACGCAGCGCCATCTTGAAAGCCCTCTTCTCCCTCGCCGGCACGGCCCGCCAGGGTCGTGTAGGTCTCTTGGACGATGTCACCGGCCTCGTTGGTGACGATGTTCTTGGTCACGATGATGTCGGTGCCGTGCGCGTGGCGCACCGAATCCACGTACACGTCGCAGTACAGCTTGTCGCCCACCACGATCGGCCGCAGGAATTTCAGCACCTGGTCGACCTGGACGATCTGGGCGTCTTGGATGCCGATGTTGGCGTGCTCGAAGAACGCCCGCTGCGCGGTGTAGCCGAACACCGAGATGAACGTCAGCGGGGCCAGCAGGCCGTGGTAGCCGAGGTCGGCGGCGGCCTGCTCGTCGTAGCTGGACGGGTCTTCGACCTTGACCGCTTTGGCGTATTCGCGAAGCTTTTCCCGTTCCACGACGTAGTGGTCGGGGTACCGGTAGTGCTTCCCGACGATCTTCGTCGACAGTGCCACGAGCCTTAGAACCTCACCTAGTCAACCTGCGTAAACCTGTGCCGGCAGCCGCCCTACCGGGACTCGCGGTGAGCCTGGTGCTTGCCGCAGTTGGGGCAGAACTTCTTCAGCTCCAGCCGGTCCGGGTCGTTACGGCGGTTCTTCTTGGTGATGTAGTTGCGGTGTTTGCACACCTCACAGGCCAGCGTGATCTTCGGCCGTACATCGGTGCTGGAGGCCACTTTGGCTGCCCTCTTTCTGACAATTGCCGTGCTTGCGTTGTAGCGATGGCCGGACTTGAACCGGCGACCTAACGATTATGAGTCGTTCGCTCTAACCAACTGAGCTACATCGCCTCGGGTATCGCCGCCAGCCTGCCCGGCGTCCACCGAGCCCCCTAACGGAATCGAACCGTTGACCTTTTCCTTACCATGGAAACGCTCTGCCGACTGAGCTAAGGGGGCGTCACCCGCAGCGGTCAGTCGCAGATGCCGCGGGCCTAGAAGAGGGTACAGCCTGGGCCGCAGCGTCGCCAAACCGCAGGTCGGCGTCGCGGTGTCCTAGGCTTGAGGGCATGCCAGAGTCAGATCGGCTGTACTTCCGCCAGCTGCTGTCGGGTCGCGATTTCGCCGCCGGCGACATGATGGCGACCCAGATGCGCAACTTCGCCTACCTGATCGGGGACCGGCAGACCGGCGACGCGGTAGTGGTCGACCCGGCCTACGCCGCCGGGGACCTGCTCGACGCGCTGGAAAGCGACGGCATGCGGCTGTCCGGGGTGCTGGTCACCCACCACCACCCCGACCACGTCGGCGGGTCGATGATGGGCTTCGAGCTCAAGGGCCTGGCCGAGCTGCTGGACCGGGTCAGCGTCCCGGTGCACGTGAACACCCATGAGGCGCTGTGGGTTTCGCGGATCACCGGGATCTCCATGGCGGATCTCACCGCGCACGAGCACGGCGACAAGGTGGCCGTCGGCGCCGTCGACATCGAGCTGCTGCACACCCCCGGGCACACCCCGGGCAGCCAGTGCTTCCTGCTCGACGGCCGGCTGGTGGCCGGGGACACGCTGTTCCTGGACGGCTGCGGGCGCACCGACTTTCCCGGCGGGGATTCCGACGCGATGTACCGCAGCCTCCAGCAGCTGGCGGCGCTGCCCGGTGACCCGACGGTGTTCCCCGGGCACTGGTACTCGAGCGACCCCAGCGCGTCGCTGTCCGAGGTGAAGCGGTCCAACTACGTCTACCGCGCCGCCGACCTGGAGCAGTGGCACCTGTTGATGGGCGGCTGACCTGTTCGGATGCGTGCGTCGGGCGCCCCGGTAGCTGTGGTAGAACCGGAGGGTGGGTTCGACGGGGTGGATCGACGACCGCTGGCACAGTCTGACCGAGATGGGAGCCGGCTCCTGGGTGGCGTGGGCCGCCTGGGCGGCGCTGTTGCTCGGCGTGGTGGCCCTGCTCTACGTGCACCGGCAGCTGCAGCGCAACCGGCGGGTCACGCTGGAGCAGACCCGGCCGCATGTGGGCATGTACATGGAGCCGCACGCCGCCGACTGGCACGTCATCGAACTGGTGGTCCGCAATTTCGGGAAGACCCCGGCCTACGACGTGCAGTTCGCCTTCCCGCATCCGCCTAGCGTCGCCCAGTACGAGACCGCCGCCGACGGCTACGCCGACGTCGTCCCGCTCAAGCTGCCCCAGCAGATCCCGGTGCTGGCGCCGGGCCAGGAGTGGCGCACGGTGTGGGATTCGGCGATCGACCGGGCCGAGCTCGGCGACGCCATCGAGTCGCACTTCGCCGGGGCCGTCACCTACTACGGCAGCCCGGAGCGGACCCGCGGACTGTTCGGCAAGGGCGGGCGGGAGCAATTCGAGTCCAAGGTGGTGCTGGACTGGAACGACCTGCCGCCGGTGCAGCGCATCGAGTTGATGACCACCCACGACCTGGCCAAACGGGAGAAGCAGAAGCTGGAGCTGCTGCGCGGGGTGCTCACCTACTTCCACTACGCCAGCAAAGAGACCCGCCCGGAGGTGTTCCGCAGCGAGATCGACCGGATCCAGCAGGCGGTCAAGGAAACCCAGGAGCGGTGGCGCAGTCGCGAACACGACGAGCCGACCGACGTCAGCCTGCACTGGGGCGACGCCGAAGCCGAACTCGGCAAGCACCACAACTGAGATGACGGCGCCGGTCAGCTATCGCCGCGACGAGTCCGTCGCGGTCATCACCCTCAACGACGGCAAGGTCAACGCGCTGGGGCCGGCCATGCAGCAGGCCATCAACGCCGCGCTGGACACCGCCGACCGCGACGACGTCGGGGCGCTGGTGATCGCCGGCAACGAACGGGTGTTTTCCGGCGGCTTCGACCTGAAGGTGCTGACCTCCGGCGAGACCGGGGCGGCGATCGACATGCTGCGTGGCGGTTTCGAGCTGGCGTATCGGCTGCTGTCCTACCCCAAGCCGGTGGTGATGGCCTGCACCGGGCACGCCATCGCGATGGGGGCGTTTCTGCTGTGCAGCGGCGACCACCGGGTGGCCGCGCCGGCCTACAACATCCAGGCCAACGAGGTCGCGATCGGCATGACCCTGCCGTATGCCGCGCTGGCGATCCTGCAGCTGCGGCTGACACCGTCGGCCTACCAGCAGGCCGTCGGGCTGGCCAACACCTTCTTCGGCGAGACCGCGGTCGCCGCCGGCTGGCTGGACGAGATCGTGCTGCCCGACGCGGTGCTGACGAGGGCGGTCGACGCCGCCCGCGAGTTCAGTGGCCTGCACCGCGGCGCCCATGCCGCTAGCAAATTGCGGGCCCGGGCGGCCGGGTTGGCGGCGCTGCGCGCCGGGATCGACGGCATCGAAGCCGAGTTCGCGTAGTCGGGTCTGGTTGGCGGCTTGGCTGGCGGCTTGGCGGACGTCGAGGCGCCGAGCCTGCGTCCACGGCATCGAGTCTGCGTTCAGGGCATTGAGACTGCGCTGGCGGCACCGAGACTGCGTCCAGGGCATCGAGACTGTACTGGCGGCGCCGAGACTGCACTGAGGCCGTGAAAATCGTCGGCAGGACGGCCTGGTTGCAGGCTCGGCGCCGCCACCGCAGACTCGATGCCACCACCGCAGACTCGATGCCACCACCGCAGACTCGATGCCGCCACCGCAGACTCGATGCCACCACCGCAGACTCGGCGCCACCACCGCAGACTCGAGGCCGCCAGTTCAGTCTCGAGGCCGGGGCTCGGTCGGCTCGTCGTCGTGACACACCTCGTGGAAGCGCCGGAAGCGCTCCAGGTAGCCCGGCCAGTCCCAGGTCGACAGGAACTGCTCGGTGGCCGCGTAGCCGTTGGCGTAGAGCGCCTCCAGCTGCGGCCGCGACACCCCGAAGTCCAGGACGCCGACGTCGGTGGAGTCGACCTTGATCGCCCGGACGCCGACCCACGGCTGGTTCAGGTGCGTCTGGTCGTGGCCCACCAGCATGGTGGTGAGCAGGCTCTCCAGCAGCGACACCTGGCCGAACCAGCGCAGCGGCTTGACGCCCGGCACCATCTCGCCCAGGCCCTCGTTGATGGTGGGCACCACGGTGATCCCGAACGTGGGCCAGTGCGGGGGCCGGCCGTCGGGCCGGTCGAACGAGTCGATCGGGAAGTTCGACAGCACCCCACCGTCGACCAGGGTGGATTTGCGGCCGGCCGCATTGGTCAAGGTGACCGGGCGGTAGAAGAACGGCACCGCCATCGAGGCGCGCACCGCGTCGGCGACCGACTGTTCATCGGGATCCAGCCCGTAGACCCGTCGGTAGTCCCACGGCAGCCGCACCAGCTGCGCGGCGGTCAGGTCGGCCACGCTGACCACCGCCCGGTAGCGCCGCTCGGGCAGCAGGCTCGCGTCGTCGTAGGTCAAATCGCCGAAGGTGGTCACCCCCAGGTTCTTCAGCTCGCTGCGGATCCAGTCGTGGGCGACGTCGCCGCGGTAAAAGCCGGTGTCGCGAAGAAATCCCCAGGCCGGCCCGACGATCGGCAGCGGTCCCGCGTCACGCCACCGGCGCAGCGGCACCGAGAACGCCAGCTCTTTGACCTGGTCGGCGGTCAGCTGGTCACCCTGGGCGGCGGCCGCAATGATCGCGCCGACCACCGAACCGCCCGACACCCCCGACACCCGCTGGATCGAATAGCCGGCGTCCATCAGCGCGACGACGGCGCCGACCAACCCGATGAACTTCACGCCGCCACCGGAGAGCACCAGGTCGACGCGCTTCTGCTGCGCTGCCATGGCTCAGGTGGCCAGCCCCAGGCAGTAGGTGCGCGGCGGGGCGGGATAGCTGCGCGCGGGCAGCTGGTCACCGGCCGCGCAGGCCCGCGCGTCGTCGGTGTCGAGCCGCTGGGTCACCCGGATGGTCGCCGGCCCGGCCCCGGTGCAGTCGACCAGGTTCCACATCCCCACCGCGACACCCAGCCGATAGCAGTGCCCGACAACGAGGTTGGGCACCAGGCACAGGTGGCCGGTGCGGTCGTCGGCCGACGGCGGGCCGAACCGGTCATAACCCGACGGCGCGCAGCCGCCGGCCGGATTGGCCAGCTTGGCGACGGTGAAGCTGGGATCGGTGTCGCAGCGCGCCCGGCTGGCGTGCAACGCGCCGCCGGTGGAGGCCTCCACCACCACGCAATCCCCCGGCCGGTAGGCGTCGTGCCGGTGCCCGGTGACCCGCCACGCCGCGACCCCGACACCACAGACCAGCACCACCGCAACGACGGCGGCCACCAGCGCCAGCCGCGGCCACGGCGACGGGCGCGACGGGGGCGCGGGCAGCCACCAGCCCGGAGCCGGGTGCGGGCCGCCGAAGGTCACCGATCGAGGGTAACGCGCCACCCGCACCGGGCGGGCCGGATCCTCAGCCCTCGGCGCTCACCCAGTCATAGGGCAGGAACTTGCCGTCGAAGGTCACCACCACCCGGTCCCCGGACGGGTGCGACTTCTTCTGCAGGTCGACGCTCATATTGATCGCGCTCATGATCCCGTCCCCGAACTGCTCGTGGATCAGTTCCTTGAGCGCGCCGCCGTAGACCTGGACCGCTTCGTAGAAGCGGTAGATGGTCGGGTCGGTGGGCACCGCGGTCGGCAGCCCGCCGCGCATCGGCACCGCCGCCAGCACCGGCACCGCCGACGGGTCCAGGCCCAGCATCTCGACGAGCACGCTGCCCAACTCCGCCGGGATGGGGTGCTGGCCGAGTAACGCCGCGGTGGTCCACACCACCGGTTTCTTGATGGCGTCGGCCAGCTCCTGCCAGCTCAACCCCTTGGCCAGCCGGGCCAGCACGATCTGTTCGGTGATCTCGTGTCGGGTGGTCATGGCTACCAGCATGCACCGGTCAGCCCCCGAAGTGGCGGCGCAGGTTGTCCCACATCTGCGCGTGCGAGCGGCCGCCGTCGCGCAGCACGGTGCGCAGCAACAGCCGCGGTGCGCGTACCTCGACCCGCTCGTGCACCCGCGACCCGTCGCCGTGCGGGCGCACGGTCATGGTGGCGCGCATGTCGATGCCCGGCCGCTGCCGGGTGTGCGTCCAGACGGTGCCGCGGCCATCGGTGCGCAGCTCGACCCGGCAGGTGAACCGGATCGGCACCCCGTGTAGCCGCATGCGGTGCGGGGCAAGGTATTTCGTGGCACCGTCGGCGCCGCCGCCCACCCGACGCACGGTCACCAGCATCGGGTGGATGCCCGCGTAGTTGACCAGGTCGGCCAAAAACGCGGCGACGTCATCCGGCGACGCCGCAATGTCGGCGGTGTGCTCCAGCGTGCCGTGCGCCATGCGTGCTGAAGTTAAAGCGTGTCCGCGCCGTGCGTTAACGGCTTACGAAGATCGGGCCAATTCGTCGTCCCGGTCACCCGCGCGACACCGGCTGCCATCTACTATCTACGTACGTAGGTAGTAGCATCGGCCTGTGCCCGACTCGGAAGGACTCGTGATGACCCGCCTTTTCGCCCTGCTCGCCGCCGCGATGGTCCTGCTGATCGGGGGGTGCAGCTCGACACCGGCCAGCCAGGGCGGCACCAGGGCTTCCAACCAGCTGCAGTTCACCGCCAAAACCCTGGCCGGCCAACCGTTTTCCGGGGAGAGCCTGCGGGGCCGACCCGCGGTGCTGTGGTTCTGGGCGCCGTGGTGCCCCACCTGCCAGCGCGAAGCACCGATGGTGGCCCGGGTCGCCGCGGCGCATCCGGCGGTGACGTTCGTGGGCGTCGGCGCCCAGGACCAGCTGCCCGCGCTGCAGGAGTTCGTCGGCAAGTACCACCTGGACGGGTTCACCGAACTCGCCGACACCGACGCGACGGTGTGGGCGAAATTCGGGGTCACCCGCCAACCGGCCTATGCGTTCGTGTCCCGCGACGGCGGCGTCGACGTGGTCAAGGGGTCGCTGCCCGAGGCCGACCTGACCGCGCGGGTGCAGGCGCTGGCCGGCCAGTGATCGACACCGCGGCACTGGGTTTCGCCCTGGGCGCGGGGTTGGTGGCCGCGCTCAACCCGTGCGGGTTCGCGTTCCTGCCCGGCTATTTGGGTTTGGTGATCGCCGGCAGCCAGAACACGTCGCGGCCGGCGGCGCTGGCCCGCGCCGGGGCGGCCACGGTGGCGATGGCGACCGGATTCCTCACCGTGTTCGGGGTGTTCGGGCTGGCGATCTCCCCGGTGATCGCCTCGGCGCAAAAGTATCTGCCGTTCGCCACCGTGGTCATCGGGGTGGTGCTGATCGGGACCGCGCTGTGGCTGCTGGTCGGCAAGGACATCACCGTGGTGCTGCCCAAATCCGCCGGCGGGACACCGACGGCCCGGCTGGGGTCGATGTACAGCTACGGGGTGGGGTATGCGATCGCGTCGCTATCGTGCACGGTCGCACCGTTTCTCGCCGTGATCAGCACCACCTTCCAGCAGGGGTCGACGCTGACCGGGGTGTTGGCGTTTATCGCCTACGCGGCCGGGATGAGCATCACGGTCGGGGTGGCGGCGTTGGCGGTGGCGCTGGCCGGCTCGTCGGCGACCGCGGCGCTGCGCCGGGTGCTGCCCTATGTGGGCCGCATCGCCGGGGTGATCGTGCTGCTGACCGGGCTGTACGTGACCTACTACGGCTACTACGAGATCCGGTTGTATTTCACCGACGCCGGCCCGGACGACCCGGTGATTCGGGTCGCCGGTGCGGTGCAGTCCTGGCTGGTCGGGGTGGTCGACGCGTTGGGGGTGTGGCCGCTGCTGGGGGCGGCGGTGGTGGTGGTCGCGGCGGTGGCGCTGCTGGCCCGCCGCCGGTCTACCGCTGGCAGGCCCGCGCGGCGGCCCCCGGGGGGGTCGTCGCCGCGGCGGTGACGGCGG